>JAJYGY010000181.1 GCA_021790555.1 bacterium | reverse complement strand
GGCTCCTCGCGCACCGTCGCGGGCGCGCCGGCCGCAGCGGCCGGGGTCACCGTCACGGTCACGCCCGCGGCGCCGCCGTAGGGCAGGCTGACCGAAGGCGCGGAGATGGCCACGTTGGGCTGCAGCAGGGTGAGCTGGGGCGCGGCCGAGGCCAGCGGAGCGTTGGTGTTGTCGCAGGGGTTGATGGCCGTGGAGAGCACGGAAAGGTTGCTGCAGGACAGGGCCGTCAGCCGCAGGTCGAAGCTGGCAGAACCGCCGGCCGCCAGGCTGGTGAGCGTGACCGAGGCCGAGGATCCGCTGATGACCGGGCCCAGCCCGCCGACCACGGCCGCGTCCCCCAGGCCGCTTCCCCACTGGGCGCCGAAGGGCACCTGGAAGGCCGTGCCCGTTCCCTCGTTGGAGATGGTGGCGCGCAGGGTCATCGCCTGTCCCACCTGCACGTTGAAGGGCAGGGGCGCCACCGGCGCCAGGGTGACGGCCAGCAGGGCGGGCTGGATGGTGACCGCCTGGTTGGCCGTGGTGCTGCCCCCCGTGTAGTTCAGCTGCACGCCCAGCGCCTGCTGGCCGGGCGGGGCCGCGCAGGTGGTGGGCATGTTCCAGGACACGGTGATGGCCTGGCCGGGGGCCAGCGCGGTCTGGGTGAGGCCGATGGAAACCGGGCTGCCCGGGGTCACCACCGTGCTGGTCAGCGGCAGGGTGGCGACCGAAGGCGTCAAAAAGGCGTAACCCGTGGCCGGGATGGTGACCAGCAGCTGCAGGCCCGTGGCGGTGAGGGTATTGCTGAGGGGGTTGGTGATGACGGCCTGGTACACCTGGCCGGCCGCGTCGTCACGGAAGGCGGGCGGTACGTTGAGGGAAAGCGTGGGCACGGCCCCGCCGGCCCGGGCCTGGGAGGCCAGGGCCAGAAGGCAAAGCAGACCCGCCGCCCAAAAAGGGCGCCCGGAAACAGTGCGAGAGACGCTGATCTCGGATGTCAAAAGAGCTCGACAAACACGCAAGGCCTTCAATTTCAAACTCCGCAATAGTGACCCTGCATGTCAAAACTTGATTTCTTAGAGCTGGCTGATTTTAAGCCATAGTTTCCAAAAGTGGATTTTCTATACCATGTTGCAATTTTTTTGTCAATATTATTTTGAGGACATGTTTCTAAAAATCAAATTGCTGACAATAATATGGTTGAAACAATAATGATTTGAAACCCTGACTTTAAATAGTGCGGCAATAACATATATCAGTTATGCATCTATTCAGTTCATTTTGATGCGGGCTGAACTGGATTTTTCAGTTTGTTCAACAGGTTCTGGGCCGGCCCCCAGCCTGGCTCCAGGGCCAGCGACCGCCGGAGAAATTCGAGCGCGCCGGACCTGTTTCCACGGGAAAGCTGGAATTCAGCTTCATAAAAGCAGGTGTTGGCGGGCTGAAAGACCGGCATCTTGGGGTTCAAAATGGCCGAACCGGCTGGACGGTCCCGCCCCATCCTTCCGAAGGATTCCAAAGCCATCCCCAACAGCATGGTGTTGGCGAGGCGGCCGGCCGGGGTGTGGGCGTCGGCATCGGCCTCCTGGCCGGCCAGGCGCACCGCCGTCGCGTAATCCTCGTTCCAGATCGCCAGGTCCACATTCCGCAGGCGGCGGTTGAGTCCGGTCAGGGAATCCAGCTCCGGACCGGGCTCCAGGTTCCATTCAAAAAGAACCACGGGATACTGCCGGGTGGCGGAATGATAGTAGAAATATTTCCGACTCCATCCGGGATAGGCCTCCTCCACGAACCTCCTCATCATCCTTCCCGTGATTGTAATGTGTAACAAAAGTCTTTCCGCTATGAAAAGCTAAGCACAACGGAATCAGCGCCTCCCAACACCCCGAAAAGGGGGAAAAGGAGGCAGTCATGAACAGCGAAGAGCCCGCCACAGTACCGTCAGTCCAACCCGAAATACCGCCACCCCCAGACAAGACCACAGGCCCAAGCGCGAAGGAAAAGGCAGCCTTGCTGGAAGCCTTTGAGAAGCGGGAAGGCAGCGCCGAGGAGTTTTGCCGTCAGCACGGCGTCAGCAAGGCCACGCTTTATCACTGGCAGAGGCGTTTCAAGGTCTTGGGCCTGGCCGGGCTTGAAGGAGAGGCCCGGGCTGCGAGAAGGAAGAAAAGGAGGAGCCAAAGGGTCTACACGCCCGAGCAAAGGCGGCAGGCGGTGGAGGCACTGAAGAAATCCGGGCAAGGGCCGGAGGAATTCGCCCGGCTATGGGGGGTGAACCCGCGCAGCCTGAGGCTGTGGGTGAGGAAGTATGAGAAGGGCGGACCCAAGAGCCTGGAAAGCCGGATGGGGCGCAGGCCAGGAAGAAAGCCCGTGGCGGCGGAACTGCGGGAACAGATCCTTGGGGTGAAGCAGCGGTTCCCGGAATTCGGGTTGAGGAAGGTGAGGGACTTCCTGGCCCGGTTCAAGGGGATCAAGGCTTCGCCGCACAAGATTCGGCGCGTGGTGAAGGAGGCCAACCTGCCGACGACGAAAGCCCCCACCAGGCGCTGGCGCAAGAGGCCGCAAGTGCGGTTCTTTGAGAGGGCCAAGCCCGGGGAGATGTGGCAGAGTGACATCACCAGCTTCGTGCTGCCGCGCCACGGCCAGAGGGTGTATCTGGTGGCCTTCCTGGATGACCACAGCCGTTACGTGGTGGCCTGGAAGCTGGGGCTGCGCCAGACCCAGGACTTCGTGGAGGAGGCCCTTCTGGAAGGCATCCAGCGGTGGGGCAAGCCCAAGGAGGTTCTCACCGACCAAGGGCGCCAATACTTCGCCTGGAGGGGCAAGAGCGACTTCCAGAAGCTGCTTGAGAAGCAGGGCATCAAGCACGTGGTCTCCCGCACCCACCATCCCCAGACGCTGGGCAAATGCGAGCGGTTCTGGGAGACGGTGGGGCAGGAGTTCTGGTCCCGGGCCCAGCCCCAGGAGTTGTCCGAGGCCCAAGAAAAGCTGGCCCACTTCGTGGCCCATTTCAATCATTTCCGACCCCATCAAGGGATAGGCGGCTCGGTGCCGGCGGACCGGTTCTTCGGGGTGGAGAACCAGGTGCGCAGGGCCCTGGAAGACTCCTTAAGCCGCAACGAGCTGGCCCTGGCCGTGGATGAAACACCGCGCAAGCCGGTGTTTCTGGTGGGCCAAATCGGGGACCAAAGCGTCACGCTCCACGGCGAACGGGGCAAGCTGATCTTGCAGACACCGGAAGGCATCATGCAGGAAGTCGCATACCAGGACCTGGGAATGGCTTCAACCCATTCCCATACCGAGGAGGCCAGCCATGACGGAGAAGCCAGCAAGCCCGGAAAACCCGAACCCCAGCAACCCCAGCCAGGTGGCTTTGGAGCAGAAGGAGATGCACCCGAAGCGCCGGGGCAAGGGCAGGCGCAAGAGGAGTTTTTCGATGAGCACGCCGCCCTGGCCGGTGCGGTCCCTGTGGGAGACAGCCAGCGAGGAGGAGAGGCAGAAGGCGCACCAGCTGGGGGCCTTGCTGCTGGAGTTGTGGCTGGGGAGGATCTCCCGGAAGGAGTTGGGGGAGAAGATCGGGGTGCCGCCCCTGAGGGTATGGCAGCTCTCCCAGCAGGCCCTGGCGGGGATGGTGGTGGGCCTGTTGAAGCAGCCCAAGAGGCCGCCCAAGGGGGCTGCCCTGCCCAGCTCCCTGCTTCCCCAGGACAACCCGAAGCTGTTGAGGGCGCAGTTGGAGGAGGAGAGGAGACAGAAGCAGGTTCTGGAGGAGTTGGTGGACATCCTGAAGGATCTGCCAGCCAACCGGGAGCAGTCCAAACCCAAGGGTGACTCGCTTCAGGCCAAAAGAGGGCGGCCGAAGGGGAAAAAAAACCAGCCTTCTACCATACCGGGTGCTTCTGCGGCAGAGGGTCGGAAGCTGGCTGGCGACACGTCCACTGCGAAAGGGTGACCTGGGCCGCATCGCCCGCAAGCTGCGCGTGAAGGTGCGTACGCTGCTCAACTGGCGCAAGGCGGCCGGCCGGCCCCTCAAAAGGCAGGGCCGGCCGCCGGCGACGGCCCAGGAGCGGCACGAGGCGCTGGCTTCGGTGAGATGGTTGATCCTGAGGGAGGGCTGGATGGGCTGGCGGATGATGGCCCTGTCCCTGCCCTGGGTGAGCACGCGGATGGTGCAATGGGCGGTGGCCAGCCTGAAGGCCCGTCGGCGGCGCTTACAGCGCAGGAAGCTGGGCAGGAACCGCGTCCACTACCACTACACCACCCAGGGAGTGGTGACGGCCCAGGACACCGCGCACGTGGGTGAATGCAAAGGCGGCAGAATCTACACGGAAGTCATGAAAGACCCAGCCACGTTCCAGGGCGAGGCGGACGGAAACGGTTCCAAGCCCACGGCCAAAAGCGTGCTGGCCCAGCTGGAACAGGCCGAGGAGGAAGGCAGGCTGTGCCTGGTGCACCAGACCGACAACGACAAGGCCTACTGCTCGAAGAAAGTCCGGGAGTGGCGCAGGGAGCACAAGGTCATCCACCTGCTCTCACGGCCTCACACGCCCCAGGACAACCCGTTCGTCGAACGGTTCATCGGCGAGTTGAAGCACTCTTACTTCACTCTGGGGAGGGAACACTACTGTCAAAGCCCTCAGGAGGGCGTTTCCGACGCCGAGCAGATCGCCCAGCGCCTGAACGACAGGCCACGCCTGGCCGCAGACGGCAAGACGGCCAACCAGCTGGCCCAGGAGCTGCCCCATTGGAATTCCAAGGTACTCCGTGATATATTCTACGAACAGGCCTGCAAGGCAATCGAAGAGGCCACGCGTGGTCTGAAGGGCCTCAAAGCCCGCACTGCTGAGAGGGAAGCTATTTTTCAGACCATGGAGAAGTTCGGCTTTCTCATCCGTTCACGAGGCGAGGGTTCCGCCAGCTAGCGAAAGCGGAAAGACTTTTGTGTACAGTACAACCTGGTTAAAGAGGGAGGAAGGAGCATCGACCCAGGACAACAAGATGGTGGTCGGCCCCGTGGCGAGAGCATTTTGGCTGGTTGGAGTAGCTGGCATAATTTCGATCGCTCAATGTTCGAAGTATGT
>JAJYGY010000011.1 GCA_021790555.1 bacterium | reverse complement strand
GGAGGCGCTGGTGGAAGAGGGGCTGCTGCGCGAGACCAAGGGGCACCGCTTCGCCCCGGCCCGGGCCGCCTCGCGGCCGGGCAGGGCCCTGACCGGCCGCATCAGCTTCGCGGCCTCGGGCGCCGGGTTCCTGGCCGTGGAGGGCCGCGACCAGGACCTCTACGTGCCGGCCAGCCGCTGCGGCTGGGCCCTGCCCGGGGACGAGGTGGAGGCCGTCCTGCTGCCCCCGCGTCCCGACAAGGGCCGCGGCCCGGCCCGTCGGGGAGGACGCGGGGGCCCCGGCGGCGGGGGCCAGCGCCAGGCCGCCGAGGTGCTGAAGGTGCTCAAGCGCGGCCGCGGCCAGTGGGTGGGCCGCCTGGAAACCCGCGAGGGCCGGCCCCTGCTGAAGGCCCGCGACGGCGACATGTCCTGGGAACTGCCCCTGGACAAGGCCCCCCAGGGAGCCCGCGAGGGGGACTGGGTGGTGGCCGCGGCGCCCGAGCCCGAACCCGCCGACGGGCACGAGCCCCTGGCCCGCGCCCTGAGCCTGCTGGGCGGCGACGGCCAGCCGAACCTGGACACCCTCATCCTGGTGCACAAGGCCGGCCTGCGCACGAGCTTTCCGCCGCCGGTGCTGCGCCAGGCCCAGTCCATCCCCCCGCAGGTGCCCGAAGCCGACCTGGAAGGCCGCCTGGACCTGCGCGGCGACGTGGTCTTCACCATCGACGGGGCCGACGCCAAGGATTTCGACGACGCGGTGTCCATCCGCGATCTGGGCAAGGGCGCCTTCCTGCTGGGCGTGCACATCGCCGACGTGGGGCACTACGTGCGCCCGGGCTCGCCCCTGGACGACGAGGCCTATGCCCGGGGCACCAGCACCTACCTGCCCGACCGGGTG
This sequence comes from bacterium, assembly GCA_021790555.1. GTDB lineage: Bacteria > Oederibacteriota > JAJYGY01 > JAJYGY01 > JAJYGY01 > JAJYGY01. The sequence goes on along the minus strand of JAJYGY010000011.1, from coordinate 4,178 downwards.
CTGCCCATGCTGCCCGAGGCTCTGTCCAACGGCATCTGCTCGCTCAACGAGGGCGTGGACCGGCTGTGCATGTCCGCGCTGATGGAATTCGATTCCTCCGGCCGCATGACCTCGGCCCGCTTCGCCGATTCGGTCATCCGGTCGGCCAGGCGCTTCACCTACGAGGGCGTGCAGGACTTTCTGGACGGCCGGGCCCGCCTGGAAGGCCCCCGGGCGCGCGACCTGGAGGATTCGCTGGAGAAGATGCGGACCCTGGCCGGCCGCATGATGAAGCGGCGCGGGGAGAGGGGGGCCCTGGATTTCGACTTTCCCGAAACCAAGGTGGAGCTGGACGCGCGGGGCGCGCCCCTGCGCCTGTTCCGCCGCGAAAGGGTCTTTTCGCACAGGCTCATCGAGGAGTTCATGATCGCGGCCAACTGCGCCGTGGCCCAGGAGCTGGGCCGGCGCGAGGTGCCTTTCCTGTACCGCATCCACGAGGAGCCCGACCCGGACAAGCTGAAGGCCACCCTGGCGGTGCTGGCCGCCTTCAAGCTGGGCCTGGGCACGTCCGAGCTGACCCCCAAGGCCCTGCAGAAGCTGCTGGCCCGCGCCCAGGGCCGGCCCGAGGAAAGGATGGTGCACACCCTGATCCTGCGCTCGATGCGCCTGGCGCGCTATTCGCCCCGCAACGAGGGGCACTTCGGCCTGGCGCTCCAGGATTACTGCCACTTCACCTCGCCCATCCGCCGCTACCCGGACCTGGTGGTGCACCGCATGCTGCGCCTGGCCGGGCTTTCGATGAAGCCCGGCACGAGCCACGCCGACGGGAGGTCGGCGGGCCTGGCCGTCACCTCGGGCAAGGGCTTCAACCCGGCCGGGGACGGGGGCCTGGAGGGGTACATGGCCCGCGCCGGCGAGCTGTGTTCGGCCAACGAACGCAAGGCCGAGGCCTGCGAGAGGGAATGCCTGAAGGCCAAGCAGATCCGCTACCTGGAAAAACGGCTGGGCCAGGCCTTCGAGGCCGTGATCACCTCGGTGACGTCCTTCGGATTCTTCGCCGAGATCGTGGAATTTCCGGCCGAGGGCCTGGTCCACCTGCGCGGCCTTTCCGACGACTTCTACGCCTTCGACGAGAAGGCCTACCGCCTGGTGGGCCAGCGCTCGCGCCGCTCCTTTTCCATCGGCGACCGCGTGCGCGTGGAGGTCAAGCGCGCCGACTGGGAAAGCCTGCAGGTGGACTTCAAGCTGCTGGAGTAGGGGCCGCGTGCCCCCCCGAATCGAAATGGCAATTTTGTTCATTTTTTGCCATTTCGATGGTAGGGTGTCCCAAAGGGATGGGCGGCTTTTTCCGAGGTGGGGCATGAAGGCGACAGCGCCGCGGCGCAGGACCGGGTCCGTCGACGGATTCGGCAGGGTGGTCATTCCAAAGCCTCTCCGGAACAAATGGGGCCTGAAAAAGGGGGCCAAGGTCCTGTTTGAAGAGGAGCATGACGGGTTGAAAATCCTTTCGCCCGTGGATCCCTGCCGCCTCGTTTCCGAGGGGGGATTCCTGGTGGCGGATGTCCGCCCCGCCGAGGACGTGGACAGCGGAAATGTCCTCGGGCGGGTCAGGGGGGACCGTTCGGCCCGCATCCGCCGGGGGGGCAAACCTTGAAGGCCTTTCTTGACACCTCCGTTCTGGTGGCGGCGCTCCTCCCCTTCCACGAAAGGCACGCCGAGGCGCTGGCCCTGATGAAAGAGCTTCGGGGATCCGGGACGGAAACATGGATCGCGGGCCACACCCTGGTGGAAACCTACGCCGTGCTGACCGGCTATCCCACCAAGCCCAGGATCGGGCCCCGGGAGGCCTGCCGGATGTTGAAGGAGAATTTCGGGGCCTGGCTTAAGGTGGCGACCCTGGCCCGCGAGGAATACTGGGACTTTCTGGGCGAAGCCACGGAGAAAAATATCGCGGGCGGCAGGACCTATGACGCCTTGATCGCGGGATGCGCGCGGAAATCGGGCGCGACACGCTGGTACACCTTCAATTTCAGGGATTTCGGCCCCTTCGCCCGGCCCGGGGTGGAAATCGCCCAGCCCGCCCCGGCATCCCATTGACCCCCCCCTGCCCATGACCCCACGAGGTGACGTGTCCCGAGACGGCAGGGCCTGGATTTTGGGCCTGGCATGCCTGGCCCTGGGGCTGTGGGCCCTGTACCTGCGCACCCTGTCGCCGGCCTTCCCGCCCAACGACTCGCCCGAGACCGTGGCCGCGGCCGTGCAGGTGGGCGTGCAGCACCCGCCCGGATATCCCCTGGACACCCTGCTGGGCCGGCTGGCCGTGGTGGCCTGGCCGGTGGGCTCGCCGGCCTGGCGGGTGAACAACCTTTCGGCCCTGCTGGCGGTCCTGTGCGCCCTGGGCCTGGCCCTGCTGGGGGCGCGGTGCCTGGCCCTGTTCCAGCCCGGGGCTGCGGCCTGGCGCGCCCGGGCCGGGGGCCTTGCCGCGGCGGCCTTCCTGGGCCTGTCGCGCGCCTTCTGGCAGCAGGCCACCGAGGCCAAGGGCGGCATCTACCTGCTCAACCTGCTGCTGTTGCTGGGCATGCTGGCCCTGGCGCTGGAGGCGGCCCCGGGTTCCGGAAGGCGGCTGGACCGGCTGCTGGCCGCCTTCGGACTGCTGGCCGGCCTGAGCCTGTCCAACCACTACATGAGCGCGGCGCTGGAACTGGCCGTGCTGGCCCCGCCCCTGGCCTGGGCGGCGGTCAGGCGGCGCCGCTGGAGGGGCCTGGGCCTGGGCGTCCTGCTGGCCCTGGCCGGGTGCAGCCTGTACCTGCTGCTGCCCCTGCGCTCGGCCTTCCATCCGGACGCCGACCTGGGCATCCCGGACACCTGGGCGCGGTTCTGGTGGGTGCTGCTGCGCGAGGGATACACCCAGGCCAACGTGCCGGACGACTGGGGCCAGCGCTGGCTGCAGCTTCAGCGCTGGTGGCTGTGCACCTGGCGCGACGCCAGCCCCCTGATGCCCCTGGCCGCCCTGGCCGGCGGGGCCTGGCTGTGGGGGAGGCGCCGGGGAGCCCTGGCCCTGCTGGCCGGGCTCTATGCCCTGGTCTTCGTGGCCGTGGTCCTCGTCAACCGCAGCCCCCGCGACACGCTCTGGCTCGACGACCTCTTCCAGCTGCCGGCCCAGGTGCCGCTGTGCCTGCTGGCCGGCCTGGGGCTGGCCTGGGGGCTTGAGGCCGCCGGCCGCGCCCGCCCCTTCGCCGCGCCGGCCGCGGCCCTGGCCCTGCTGGCCCTTCTGGCGGCCCTGAACTTCCGCGCCGACGACCGGAGCGGCCAGTTCGCCGCCTACGACTTCGGCAGGGGCATCCTGAGGTGCGCGCCGCCCCACGCCCTGTACCTGGCCGAGGGCGACTTCTACCTGATGCCCCTGTTCTACCTGCAGGGCGTGGAGCGCCGCCGTCCCGACGTGACGCCGGTGCTGAGCGTGCTGCTGCATTTCCCCTGGCAGCGCCAGGAACTCCGCCGCGAAAGGCCGGACCTGAAGGTGCCCGACCTGGACGACGACCGGGACGAGGCGCGTGCCCTGGTGCTGGACAACTGCCCCGGCGTTCCGGTGGTGGCCAGCACCTACCATCCCACCCTGGACGGCCTGGATCTGGGGCCCTTCCAGTGGGTCCAGCGCGGCATTTTGCAGGACTGCCTGCCCAAGGCCGGCGCGGACCTGCCCGGGGAGCAGGAAAGAGCCCTGGCCCAGCGCACCCTTTTCAAGGGCTGGCGCGGCCAGGAACCCCTGATGCAGAGCCTGATGCCCTGGTACGCCGTGGCCTGGGTCGACGCCGGCAACGCCTTCAGCGCCGGGGGACGCTGGTCCCAGGCCGAGGACGCCTACCGCCGCGCCCTCGACATGCCGGGCCCCAAGCCCGAGGGGGAGCTGCTCTACAACCTGGGGCACGCCTTCGAGCTGCAGGGGGACTGGCGGGGCGCCCGGCAAGCCTTCCAGGAATCGCTGGAAAGGCAGCCCGGCTTGAAGGCGAGCCAGGACGGCCTGGAAAGGGTCCAGGCGCGCCTGCGCCAGGCCGGGGCCGCGCCCCGGCCCGCCTGGATGGCCCAGCTTCAGGAGGCCGACCGCCTGGCCCAGACCCCGGCCGGCAGGGACAAGGCCCTGGCCCTGTACGAAAAGTCGGCGCGGGAGGGACATTCCAGCGCCGGATTGTGGCATAATG
>JAJYGY010000147.1 GCA_021790555.1 bacterium | reverse complement strand
GAGGAAGCTGGAGGGGGAGCTGGCCAAGATGGCCAGCCCCGACCAGGTCTTCGAACCCCTGGAGCTGGTCATCGCCAAGGGCAAGCCCGTGGTCAACGGCCAGAACGCCCGCCTGGAGACGCTCTACCACAGCACGCCCGAGCCCTCCGAGGTGCCCATGGTGGAGGACAGCGAGGGCCGCGTGGACTACCGCCAGGTGTCCACCATCGAAAACGTGGCCAAGGGCACGGTGCTGGCGCGCAAGCTCCTGGCCACGCCGGGCGAGGCCGGCATGACGGTGACGGGCAGGCAGATCCCCCCCAAGGCGGGCGACGACGTCAAGATCGCGGCCGGGCAGGGCGTGGTGGTTTCGGCCGAGGACGAGAACACCTTCGTGGCGGACGCCGACGGCCAGGTGGTCTTCAAGGACAACAAGCTTCAGGTCCTGGCGCTCTACGAGATCAACGGCGACCTGACCATGTCCATCGGCAACATCGACTTCGTCGGCTCGGTCATCGTGCACGGGGGCGTGCCGGGCGAGTTCAAGATCAAGTGCGGCGAGGACCTGCTGGTGGAGGGCGTGCTGGACGGCGCGGAGGTCACCGCCGGCGGCAAGGTGACGGTGAAGGGCGGTATCATCGGGCAGAAGACCCGCGTGGTGGCCGAGGGCGAGGTCAGCTCCAAGTACATCCGCAACGCCCACGTGGAGTCGGGCAAGAACATCATCGTCAACGACGCCGCCATGCATTCCACCCTGATCGCGGGAGAGAAGATCCTGGTGATCGGGGCCAAGGGCCTGCTGGTGGGCGGGTCCTCCATCGCCGGGGTGGAGGTTTCGGCCAAGGAAATGGGCGCCAAGATGGCGACCCCCACCGAGATCGAGGTGGGCGAGAACCCGCGCCTGCGCGAGGAGTCGCAGCGGGTCGAGCAGGAGATGCGCGGCCTGGAGGACCAGCTGGACAAGGCCAAGAAGGGGATCGCCTTCCTGAAGGACATGTCGCAGAAGCTGGGCGACAAGATGCCCGCGGACAAGAAGGAAATGCTCTCCAAGCTCATCCGCACCCAGTTCAAGCTGATGGGCGACCTGAAGGGAGTGCAGGAGCGCAAGGCCAAGGTGGTGGCGGCTGAGAACGAGATGAAGACCACCAAGCGCGGCAAGGTGAGCTGCCTGGGCATGATCTATCCGGGCGTCAAGATCACCATCAGCAAGGCCAGCCGGGCCATTTCCGAGGAACTGAAATACTGCACCCTGGTCGAGGACGACGGCGAAATCAAGGTGCTCCCCTACAAGTGAGGGGTTGGGCGGGAGGCCGCCATGGAAATGCAGTACCTTCAAAACGCGGTGTTCCGCACCTTCGAGATCCAGGCGCTGGCCCAGCAGGCCGCCCTGCAGCCGCAGGTGGCCATGCAGGCGGGCTCGCTGCGGCTGAAGCGCGACCACCGCGAAAGGGAATCCCAGGTCCTCGACCTTTCCGGATCCGCGGAGCCGGGCATGGCCGGGCTTTCCGCCTCCCAAGCCCGGCCCCTGCCCGGGCCGCAGCGCCTGAGGCCCGCCCGCGGGGGTTCCCCGCGCGGGGGGCTGAAGGAACCGCCCTCCGGCCGCATCGACATCCGGGCCTGACCGCATCCCATCCCCGCCCCCGCGGGGCCCTCTCGTGGACCTCCCATGCAGGCACTTTCCATCGCCATCCTTTTCCTTCTGGTGCTGGCCCAGGCCATCTTCCTGGTCTGGTCCCTGCGCCACACCCAAAGCAGCCTGAAGGCCCAGGAGAAGCGCCTTTCCGAATCCCTGGACGACCTGGACCTGGTCCAGTTCCAGGAGAGCGTGGCCGACCTGCTGAAGGAGCTCAACCGCAGCGGTTCCAGCCTGTTGAAGCAGATGGAGGACAGCCAGAAATCCCTTGAAAAGGCCGTGGAAAAGGCCCGCGAGGCCGAGAAAAAGTGGTCCGGCCAGGCCTCCAGCCTGGAAAAGCGCCTCACCAAGGCCGCCTCGCTTCCGCCGCGCGCCAGGCGCAAGGCCGAGCCGGCCCGGCCCGCCCCCCAGCCCCCGTCCGGGGAGCCGCGCGAGGGCGAGGAGGACCCGGGCAGGGTCTTCGACTTCGAACTGGCGCCCAGCCCGGTCGCGCCCCCGGTGCTGGAGGAACTGCCGCCCTCGTCGGCCTCGCTCAGTTCGCTGGTGAAGGGCCAGGCCGTGGGCCCGGCGCCCCGGCCTTCGCGGCCCCGGGCAATGGAGCCGGCCGGCGACGAGGGCGCGCCCAGCCCGGAGGAGGCCCGGTCGGCGCGCTACCGGCGGGTCCACGAGCTGGCGGCGCAGGGACTGGACGCCGCCGAGATCGCCAGGTCCACCAGCATGCTCAAGGGCGAGGTGGAACTGGTCCTGCGCCTGAAGGCGCGCCGGGGCTGAAAACGGCCTCAAGTCCGCGGGATTCCGGACGATACAGGGTTTATTGATCGGAGGCGGGCATGGCAGTCAACGCGCTTGGACAGGCCATACAACTTCTGCTTTCCAACACCCAGCTGGGAGAGGTCACCGACCGGCTCCAGGTGGGGCAGCAGATCCGCGCCCGGGTCACCGAGGTCCTTCCCGGGGACCAGGCCGTGGTCAACATCCAGGGCACCAACGTGCTGGCCCAGCTTCAGGCGGGCCTGGGCGGCGGGCTTTCCAAGGGGGACATGCTCCTGCTGCAGGTGACCGGCCTGCCCAGCGGGCTTTCCGACGCCCAGGCCGGCAACGCGGCCGGGCAGGGAAGCGTGTCGAGCCTGAACCTGCGCTTCCTGGGGCTTCTGGGGGGGCCGGGCCAGGAGGCCCAGGCCGCCGCGGCGCAAGGGGCGGCTTCGGCCTCCCTGTCCTCCCTGGGCGAACTGACGGCCCTGCTTCAGCAGCTCAACCTGGAACCCAGCTCCGCCAACCTGGCGGTGGTGCAGGGCCTGAGGCAGACCGGCCTGCCCGTCAGCCCCACCCTGGTGCGCGAGATCGTGCAGCAGGCGCTGCAGGCCCTTCAGCAGGCCCCGGCGGCCGCGGATTCCACGCCTTCCGGGGCCCCGGGCCCGGGGGCCGCCCCGGCCGGGTCCGGCGCGGTTTCCCAGGCGGCCGGACAGGCCGCCTCCCGGGTGGTGTCCGACGCCCGTGAAACCCTGGCCCTGCTCTCCTTCCTGGACCAGCAGCAGCCCAGCACGCAGGTCCACCTGCAGATTCAGCAGGCCGCCCGCGGCCTGGAGGGCTTTTTGGCCGGCCTGGAGGGCGGCACGGCCGGGTCCGCGTCCCAGGGACCCCAGGCCGCGCCCCCGGCCCTGTCCCAGGGCCAGGTGGAGCGGCTGGACCAGGCCCTGCAAGGTTTCATCCAGGACCCCCAGGCCGCCTCGGTGGCCGGACTGATCCGCGACCTGGCCGCGTTGCAGGCGTCGGTGCAGGGACGCCCGGCCCCTTCGGCTCCGCCGGTCCCCCTGCCGCCGGACCTCGCCCCCACGGTCGCGGAACCGCCTTTCCAGCCGCCTTCCTTGGTTCCGTCGCCCCAGCCGGGCCCTTCCCTGGCCGGCGGGGATCCGCCTTCCGTTTCCACCCAGGCCCCCGGGCCGGACGCCTCCACCCTTCCCCTGCCCCAAACCCCGACAGACCTCCCCGCGCCCGGCGCGGCGCCGCGCCAGGCCGAAACCGGGATTTCCGGCCCGGCCGGACAGCCCGCCGCCGCGCCCGATTCCGGGGCGCCGGCCGGACGGGGGCCCCTTGCCTCCGCCCCGGGCGTGGCCCGGGATTCCGCGCCCGCCGCCCCTCCGGTTCCCTCCGGCGTGGCTTCCGGCGATGGGGCGGGCGCGTATTCCGGGGCCCCGGCCCGCGCGGTGCCGCCGGCCAGGGATTGGGCCTCGCTGCAGGCCTTCCAGGACCTGGCCAACACGGTCTTTCAGGACCTTCAACCCGGCCAGTCCGGCCCGGTCTCCAATGCCGGCCTGCTTTCCGGCCTGGAATCCGCCGTCCAGGAGCTCCAGACCCCGGGGTCTTCCCTGGGCCAGGCCGTGGTGGCCGAAAGCCGGGCCCTGGCCTCGGCCGAGGGGCTGCCGGCCCCGGCCCCGGACCAGGTGCTGGCCGGGGCCCTGGACTACCTGCGAGGCCTGCAACAGGCCTTCCAGGCCGCGCCCCTGGCCCAGCCGGCCGCCTCCACCGGGGAGATCTGGCAGCAGGCCCAGGCCCGCGTGCCCCTGCCCACCTCGCGGCCCCTGGAGAGCCTTCCCACCGAATCGGTGCTGAAGGCGGCGGTGTTCCTGCGGGCGCGCCAGCTCCCGGCCAGCCGGGCCCTGCTGCAGCCCGTGGCCCAGTCGCTGGCCAAGGGGGAACCCCTTTCCAGCCAGGTGGCCCAGATCCAGCAGCAGGCCCAGTCCCTGCCGGCTTCGCTGCTGGCCCAGGCGCCGGACCTGGCCCAGGCCCTGCAGCAGCTTCAGGCCGCCTTCACCGCCCTGGGGATCCAGGTGGAAGGCCAGGACCTGGCCGGCCAGCTCGCCGCCAACCCCTCCCACCTGGGCCTGGACCTGGAAGGCTCGCTGGCCGCCCAGGCCTCGGGCCGCGCCGGGGAGTCCGGCCCGGCCGCGAGCCCGGCTTCGGCGGGAAGGGACCTCAAGAGCGCCCTGCTGCGCCTGGACCGCGGGCTGAAGTCCGGCCTGCTGGACTCCACCCAGGCCACCGAGGGCGACCGGCAGCAGGCCGCCAGGCTGGCGGCCCAGACCAGCAGCGCCCTGGCCTCGCTGACGACCCTGCAGCTGGCCAACCAGCCCCTGCTGTCGCACGACATGGTCTCGGTGCAGGTGCCGCTCTGGTTCGGCAAGGAGCCGGTGCCGGGCCAGCTTTCGGTGTACTGGAAGCGGGGCAGGGAGCCCAGGCTGGACGACAAGGAACCCCTGCAGGTGGTGGTGCAGCTCAACACCCGGGGCCTGGGCCAGGTGAAGGTGTCGCTGACGGTCTACAAGAAGGACTGCAAGTGCCGGGTGGAGGTGGAAAACGAGCCGGCCCGCCAGCACCTGGCGCGCAACCTGGACTCGCTGAAGAAGGGCTTCGGCCAGAACACGCCCTTCGAGCTGCAGGCCGTGGAACTTTCCCT
>JAJYGY010000330.1 GCA_021790555.1 bacterium | reverse complement strand
GAGACCATGTTCTGGATCAGCGCGCGCGTGAGCCCGTGAAGGGACTTGTCGAATTTCTCCTCCGTGCTCCTGGTCACCAGCACCTGGCCGTCCTTGGTCTCCACCCGGATGTTGGGATGGACCTGCCTGGACAGCTTTCCCTTGGGCCCCTGCACCTGAACCTCGCCTTCCGAGACCGTCACCTTCACCCCGGGCGGAACGATGATTGGCATCCGTCCAATACGCGACATGGTTCAAAACTCCCGCAAATGAAAATTTTTCAACCGACCGCCTGCCGGCCTACCAAACGCTGCAAAGAAATTCACCGCCGATCCCCAGCCGCCGGGCCTTGTGCCCGGTCATGACCCCCTGGGGGGTCGACAGGATGGCGATTCCCAGACCGCCCAGAACCCGGGGGATCTCGTCGGTCCCCACGTAGACCCTCAAGCCCGGCCTTGAGACGCGCCTCAACTTGGAGATGGGCTGCGCCGTGGAGGGCTTGAAGTACACCCGGATGCTGCCCTGCTTGTCGTTCTCCATGTACTTGAAGTTCTTGATATAGCCTTCCTCCTTCAGGATCCTGACCACTTCCTGCTTCAGCTTGGAGGCCGGGATATCCACCTTCTCGTGTCCCGCGCGGCTGGCGTTGCGGATGCGGGTCAACATGTCTGCGATCGGATCGGTCATGCTCATGCCTGGTCACTCCAACGAAGGTTCACCAACTGGCTTTCACGACACCGGGGATCAGCCCGCGGTGCGACATGTTTCGGAAACAAATGCGGCAGATGCCGAATTGCCTCAGGTACGCGCGGGAACGCCCGCACAACTGGCACCGGTGATGCCGCCTCACCTCGAACTTGGGTGCCTTTTTTGACTTGTTGATGGCAGCCAGACGCGCCAAGACCAACCTCCATGATGAAGTTAATTTCTGAATGGCATTCCCAGGTGTTTCAAAAGGGCCTTACCCTCGGCGTCCGTCTTCGCCGTGGTGACGATCGAAATGTCCATGCCCTGGTTGCGCACGATCTTGTCGTACTCGATCTCGGGGAAAATGGCCTGCTCCTTCAGCCCCAGCGTGTAGTTGCCGCGGCCGTCGAAGGACCGGGTGGGGACGCCGCGGAAGTCCCGGATGCGGGGCAGGGCCACGCTGATCAGGCGGTCCAGGAACTCGTACATCTTCTCGCCGCGAAGGGTCACCACCGCCCCGATGGGCATGTTCTCCCGGATCTTGAAGTTGCTGATGGCCTTCTTGGACCTCGTGGTCAGGGGCTTCTGGCCCGTGATGCGGCCCAGTTCGTCCACGGCCGAATCCAGGAGCTTGATGTTCTGGCTGGCCGCCCCCACGCCCATGTTCACCACCACCTTTTCCAGCTTGGGAACCTGCATGGGGTTCTTGTACTGGAAATCCTTCACCAGGGCCGGAACGACCGTGGCCTTGTACTTTTCCTTCAGTCGAGTCGTCATCGCGAGAACGCCTTCCAAATGAAATTAGGACTTCATCGGTTCGAGCACTTCACCCGTCTTCTTGACCAGCCGCACCAGGCTCCCGTCGGCGAGCCTTTTCCTGCCGAAACGCGAAGGGGTGTTGGTGTGCGGATCCAGAACCATCACCTTGGAGACCGGAAGCGGGGATTCCTTCTCCAGGATGCCCCCCTGGGGAACCTGCTGGCTCGGTTTGGTGTGTTTCTTGACGAAATTCACCTTCTCCACCAGGACCAGCCCCTTCTTGGGAAGCACGGAAAGGACCTTTCCGCTCTTGCCCTTCTCCTTGCCCGCCAAGACGGTCACCACGTCTCCCTTCCTGACCTTGTACCGGATATTTTTCATCACCCCGCCTTGAAAATTAGATGACTTCGGGAGCCAAGGAAACGATCTTCAGGAAGTTCCTGTCACGCAGCTCCCTCGCCACGGGGCCGAAGATGCGGGTCCCGCGCGGGTTCAACTGGTCGTTGATCACCACCGCGGCGTTGTCGTCGAAGCGGATGAAGGAACCATCCTCGCGCCGGTGCTCCTTGCAGGTGCGCACCACCACGGCCCTGACGACCTCGTGGTCCTTCACGGCGGCCCCGGGAATGGCCTCCTTCACCGCGGCCACGATCACGTCGCCCAGGGCGGCGTACCGCCGGCGGGTTCCGCCGAGGATCTTGATGCACTGGACCCGCTTGGCCCCGGAATTGTCGGCCACGTTCAGCATTGTCTGCATCTGAATCACTTCACACCTCAAAAAAACGCGCGGCTTAAGCCACCAGCTTCGTCTTTTCGACGACTTCCAACAGGCGCCACCGCTTGGTGGCCGACAGGGGACGGCACTCCACGATCTTCACCCGGTCCCCGATGCTGCACTGGTTCGTTTCGTCGTGGGCCTTGTAGGTGCTCGACCGGCGCATCGTCCTCTTGTAGAGGGGGTGCTGGAACAGGCGGACCACCTCCACCGAAATTGTCTTGGTCATCTTGTTGGAGGTGACGACGCCTTCCCTCACCTTGCGCTTTCCCTTAATCGCCATGGTTCCCGCCTCCTACTTCACAACAGGGGTCTTGGACTTCTTCTCGGACAAAAGGGTCTTGATCCTGGAAACCTCTCTCCGGGCGAACCGGAGGCTGACCGTGTCCTCAAGCTGCCGGGTCTGGTAGTTCAACCTCAGCTTGAAGAGGTGGTCCATCGCCTCCTTCAACTTCACTTCCAGTTCGGCGTCCGTGAGCGTCCTCAATTCGCTGGCCTTGCTCGCCTTCATGCTGCCTCCTCACTGACGTTCTTCTCGCGCGCCACGAAACGGGTCTGGATGGGAAGCTTGTGTCCCGCCAGGGTCATGGCCTCCCGGGCCACCGCCTCGGTCACGCCGTCGATCTCGAACAGGACGCGGCCCGGCTTGACGACGCAGACCCACCCTTCCGGGGCGCCCTTGCCCTTGCCCATCCGGGTTTCGGCCGGCTTCTTGGTGAAGGGCTTGTCCGGAAATATCCGGATCCACAGCTTTCCACCGCGCTTGACGAACCGGGTGATGGCGACGCGGGCCGCTTCGATCTGGCGGTTGGTCATCCAGGCCGGCTCCAAAGCCTTCAGGCCGTATTCCCCGAATGCCAGCGAGGCCCCCCGCGTGGCGTTGCCCTTCATGCGCCCGCGCTGGGTCTTACGATACTTTACTCTTTTCGGCAGAAGCATTCTGTTCACTCCTTTGATTGGCGCGGTCGGGGCGGTCCTGACGGCCCTCCCTTCCTTCCTTGTTGCCTTCCGGGCTCACGTTGACGGGGAGCCGGTTCTTGTCGAGCACCTCTTCCTTGAACAGCCAGACCTTGACCCCGTTGGTTCCGTAGGTGGTGTGGGCCGTGGCTTCGCCGTAGTCGATGTGGGCCCGCAGGGTGTGCAGGGGCACCCTGCCCTCGCGGTACTGCTCGCGGCGGGCGATTTCGGCCCCGCCCAGGCGGCCCGAGCACATGATCTTGATGCCCAGGGCCCCCATGTTCATGGTCACCTGGATGGATTTTTTCATGGCGCGGCGGAAGGCGACGCGCCGCTCCAGCTGGGCCGCGATGTTCTCGGCGATGAGCTGGGCGTCCATGTCCGCGTTCTTGACCTCGTGGATGTTGATGTAGATTTCCTTCTTGGTCAGGTTGCGCAGGTCCTTGCGGAGCACCTCCACCTCGGAGCCCTTCTTACCGATGATGATGCCGGGCCGGGCCGCGTGGATGTTGATGGTGATCCTGCCGCTGGCGCGCTCGATCTCGATGCGGGAGACCGCGGCGTGGTAGAGCCGCTTCTTGATGGTTCCGCGGATCTTGGAGTCCTCGATGAGGAAGGCCCCGAAGGTCTTCTTCGCGAACCAGCGGGATTCCCAGGTCCGGATCACCCCGATCCTCAGTCCATATGGATGAACTTTCTGTCCCATGCCGCCATGCCTCCGATAAGGTGAACCTACTTCTTGTCTCCCACGACCACCGTCAGGTGGGTCGTCTTCTTGCGGATCTTGCTGGCCCGGCCCATGGCCCTGGGGATGAAGCGCTTGGCGTTGCGCATCACCGGCCCTTGGTCGGCGGTGCAGCGCAGCACGTCCAGCTTCTCGGTGTCGACGATCCCCTTCTGGCCCGCGTTGGCCACCGCGGACCTCAGGGCCTTCTCCACCATGGGAGCCGTGCGGGAAGCGGTGAAGCGGAGGATGTTGAGGGCCTCTTCCACGCGCTTGCCGCGGATCAGGTCCAGCACCACCTCCACCTTGCGGTTTCCCGTCCTGAGGTAACGGATGATCGCTTTACCTTCCATTTAATTCCTCGCGAAAATTCAGTGGTCCGAAGCCGGCCTTGTCAGGCCGGCGCGCTGGTCTTGTCCGCCGCCGAACTGTGCGACTTGAAGGTCCTGGTGGGCACGAACTCCCCCAGCTTGTGCCCGACCATGTTCTCGGTCAGGAAGATGGGGACGAACTTCTGGCCGTTGTGGATGGCCAGCGTGTGCCCGACCATTTCCGGCGAAATGGTCGACCTGCGGGACCAGGTCTTCATGACCTTTTTGTCGTTGTTGCTGTTCATCTTGTCGATCAATTCCACCAGCCGGGCGTCGATAAACGGGCCCTTTTTCAGCGACCTTGCCATGCCAACCTCCGATGATTGAAACCAGCCTACTTGCGGTGCTTGACGATGAAGCCTTCCGTGGCCTTGTTGGTCCTCGTCTTGCGGCCGCGCGTCGGCTTGCCCCAGGGGCTCACCGGATGCCTTCCACCCGAGGTCTTGCCCTCGCCCCCTCCCAGGGGATGGTCGCAGGGGTTCATGGCCACCCCACGGCTGAAGCCGCGGTATCCCAGCCAGCGGTGCCTTCCCGCCTTGCCCAGCGAAACGTTCTCGTGCTCCACGTTGCCGACCTGGCCCACGCAGGCCTTGCAGTCCAGGCTGATCCGGCGGACTTCGCCCGAAGGCAGCCTCACCTGGGCCCAGTCGCCTTCCTTGGCCATCAGCTGCGCCCCGGTGCCCGCCGAGCGGACCAGCTGCGCTCCCTTGCCCAGGTTCAGCTCGATGTTGTGGACCGTCGTGCCCACCGGAATGTTCCTCATGGGAAGGCAGTTGCCCGGCCGGATGTCCGATTCCGGGCCGCTCTGGATTCGGTCGCC
>JAJYGY010000373.1 GCA_021790555.1 bacterium | reverse complement strand
CCCAGCCCTTCGGCCACGGCCACGCCCACCTGGTCGCCCACCTCCACCCGGACGCCCTCCCCGACCCCCTCGGGAACGCCGACCTGGTCGCCGACCAGCACGGGCACGCCCAGCGCCAGCCCTTCGGCCACCCCCTCCTCCACGCCCACGGGGACCCCCACGGCCTCGGGCACCTTCACGGACTCGCCCACTATCACGGACAGCCCCACCCCGCCGCCGGCGGGCAGCAGCCCGACCGCCACGGCCTCGGTCACCCCCACCTTCAGCGCCTCGCCCACGCCCACCTGGTCGCCCTCGGCCACGGGCACGGATTCGCCCACGCCCACGGAGTCGCCCAGCGCCTCGCCCAGCCCGACAGGCTCGGCCACGGTCAGCCCCACGCCCAGCGCGACCCCTACGGCCACGCCCAGCCCCACGTCCACGGACTCGCCCACGCCCGCCCCGGCGGGCAGCACGCCCACGGACACCCCCACGCCTACGCCTTCGGCTACGGCGGTACAGGGCACGGACACGCCTACGCCTTCGGCTACGGCGGTACAAGGCACGCCCACGCCGGCCGCGGCCACCGTCACTTCCACCTTCACGGCCACCTTCACCTTCACCCCGGCGGCCACGGCAACGCCCAGCCCCACGGCCGTGAGCGGCGCGGGAGAGGGGAGCGCCACGGCCAGCCCGGCCTCGGTGGCCGCGGGCAGTTCGGGAAACACGGTAAGCCTGGCCTACACCGCCGGCTCGACGCCCTTTGTCAACGGCACGCTGGTGCTCACCATCCCGGCGGGCTGGACGGCCCCCCAGGACGGCAACCCCTCGGGGCCGGGCTTCGTGGCCGTGACCCAGGGCAACGCCAGCATCCTCTCCGTCTCCGGCAACCAGGTGACGCTTTCCGTGCCCTCGCTTTCCGCGGGCGGCGGCCTGACCCTTTCGTACCAGGACGCGGCCGCGCCCTCCCAGGCCGTGGATTCCAGCTTCAGCCTGGCCAGCGACCCCACCGGAAGCTCCCCGGCCGCCCTGGCCGCCCAGCCCCTGGTGCACGTGTCCGAAGGCACGCCCACGCCCCAGCCCGGCATCCTGGTGGTGCTGAAGGCCCTGGCCGCGCCCAACCCCAATCCCCGCGCCCTGTACCTGGACCTGGGCGGCGAGGCGGACGAAGTCACCCTGAAGGTCTACAGCCAGGCCCTGCTGTGCGTCTCCAAGGCCACGCTTCCCGCGGCCTGCTCCCAGGGCTGGAACACCGTGGACCTGCCGGCGTCCTGGGCCCAGGGGCTTTCCAACGGGGTCTACTACCTGTCGGTTCAGGCCTCCTGGCGGGGCCGCACCAGCCAGGCCCCCGCCCCCGTGCCGGTCCTGATCCTGCGCTGAACCCCGAAGCCGGCGCTTTGTTTTGGCCGGCGCGACTTTAACCTTTCTTAACGGATTCTTAAATTCGGCTCCCCCCCGGCGGATGTATAAGGGCAGCGTAGAACCATCCGTCGTCGACGCTGACAAGGGGAGGGAGCCATGGGGACCGCGTTCAACAAGAGGAAATTCCTGGCCGCGCTGGCGGCCGTCGCCGCGCTGGCCCTGCCGGCGGCCCGGGCCCGCGCCAGGCAGCAGCTCCACGGCTACCGGTCCCGGGCCATGCGGGCGGCCCCCCGGGTTTCCGACGTGGGCGACACGCGCGTCTTCCACCTGGCCATCGGCCTGCCCCTGAGGGACCCCCAGGGCCTGCGGACCCTGCTGGAGGGCCTCTACGACCCCTCCAGCCCGGACTACCGCCGCTTCCTCACCCCGCGCCAGTTCAACGCGCGCTTCGCCCCCAGCCGGGCCGACTACCGCTCCGTCATCGCCTACGCCCGCTCCGCCGGGTTCCGGGTCACCTCGCGCTCCTCCAACCGCATGGTGCTGGGCGTGGCGGGCACGGCCGCGGCGGTGCGCCAGGCCTTCCACGTCAACCTGGGCTACTACCGCAGGGCGGACGGCAGCCGCTTCTTCGCCCCGGACGGGGACCCTTCGCTGGACCTGTCCACGCCGGTGCTGCACGTGCAGGGCCTCAACGACTTCATCCCGCCCCATCCCAACATGGTGGAGATGCCGCTTCCCGCCGGTGGGCTGCGCCGGGCCGCCTCGCGCGCCCCGGCCCAGGGCCAGCCCCGGCCCTACCTGGGCTCGGGCCCCTCGGGCCTGCTGATGGGCAGCGACTTCCGCAACGCCTACGCGCCGGGCGTGGCCCTCACCGGGGCCGGGCAGTCGGTGGCCCTTTTCGAGCTCGACACCTACTACCCGGCCGACGTGCAGCGCTACTTCAGCCAGGCCGGCCTGAACGTGCCCGTGCAGGACGTGTACCTGGACGGCTGGGGCTCCTCCAACACTCCCGGCGGCGGCAACGGCGAGGTGTCGCTGGACATCGACCAGGCCGCCTCCATGGCGCCGGGCCAGAACGCCGTGGTGGTGTACATGGGCCCCAACATCGACGACGTGCTGGACCGTATCGCCACGGACGACACCTGCAAGCAGATCAGCTCGTCGTGGGGATGGGGGCCGGCGGATTCCACCGAGGCCCAGATCGAGCAGCAGTTCGCGGCCCAGGGGCAGTCCTATTTCAACGCCTCGGGCGATTCCGGATCCTTCTCCTCCGACCCGGGCGGCAACGAGGACGACGCCCTGCAGACCCTGGTGGGCGGCACCAACTTGAGCATGAACGGCAGCGGGGCCTCCTGGTCCGGCGAGACGGCCTGGTCCGGGTCCACGGGCGGCGTGCTCACCAACGAGATCCTCCCCAGCTACCAGCAGGGCGTCAGCATGGCCTCCAACGGGGGCTCCACCGCCTACCGCGACGCCCCGGACGTGGCCGCGGTGGCCAGCGGCTGCCTGCTCTACGCCAACAACAGCTCCAGCGTCATCGACGTGGGCGGCACCAGCGTGGCCGCGCCCACCTGGGCCGGGTTCCTGGCCCTGGTGAACCAGCAGGCCGTCTCGGCCGGCAAGGGCACGGTGGGCTTCCTCAACCCGGCCATCTACGCCGTGGGCAAGGGGGCCAACTACGCCGCCGACATGCACGACGTGGCCAGCGGCAGCGACGGCGCCTTCCAGGCCGTGCCGGGTTACGACCTGGTGACGGGCTGGGGATCGCCCGCGGGCCAGGCCCTGATCAACGACCTTTCCCAGTCCGTGGCCTCGCCCACCCCCACGGCCACCCCGGTGGTGGCCTCCACCTGGCGGGTCAACGCGGGCGGGCCGGCCACCACCGACTGCCAGGGCCACGTCTGGGCGGCGGACGAGGACTACAGCGGCGGGGCCCCCAATTCCAGCGGGAACGCCGTCTCCAAGGCCCTGCCCTGCTCCACGGACCAGGCGCCCTACCAGACCGAACGCTGGGGCGCGGGCGGCTTTTCCTATTCCTTCGGCGTGCCCGCCGGCAACTACCAGGTGACCCTGAAGTTCGCCGAGCTGTTCGACGGCGCGGGCCAGAGGATCATGAACGTGTCCATCAACGGGGCCCAGGTGCTGGCGAACTTCGACGTCAACGCCGACGCGGGCGGGCTGGACATCGCCGACGACAAGGTGTTCAACAACGTGGCCCCGGTGAACGGGAAGATCACGGTCGCCTTCGCGGCGGCTCCGGGCAGCCCGGACCAGAACGCCAAGGTCTCGGCCATCCAGATCGTGCCGGTGCCCCCCACGCCCACCCCGACCTCCACCAGCACCCCGGTGCCACCCACGGCCACGGCGACCCCCACCCCGGTGGTGGCCTCCACCTGGCGGGTGAACGCGGGCGGGCCGGCCACCACCGACTGCCGGGGCCAGGTCTGGGCCGCGGACGAGAACTTCAGCGGCGGGGCCAGCAACGGCAATTCCAACGCCGTCTCCAAGGCCCTGCCCTGCTCCACGGACCAGGCGCCCTACCAGACCGAACGCTGGGGCGCGGGCGGCTTTTCCTATTCCTTCGGCGTGCCTGCCGGAAGCTACCAGGTGACCCTGAAGTTCGCCGAGATCTTCGACGGCGCGGCGGGTCAGAGGATCATGAACGTCAGCATCAACGGCGCGGTGGTGCTGGCGAACTTCGACATCTTCGCCGACGCCGGGGGCCTGGACATCGCCGACGACAAGGTGTTCAACGACGTCAGCCCGGTGAACGGGAAGATCACGGTGACCTTCGCGGCGGCTCCGGGCAGCCCGGACCAGAACGCCAAGGTTTCGGCCATCCAGGTCATTCCCCAGCCCGCCTCCACGTCCACCCCCACCCCGGTCCCGCCGACGAGCACGCCCGTGCCCCCCACGGCGACGTCCACGCCCGTGCCGCCGACCAATACCCCGGTGCCACCCACCGACACCCCCGTGCCGCCCACGGCCACGCCGACGGACACGGTGCCGCCCCCCACGTCCACGCCGACTTCGACGTCCACGCCGGCGACGCCCGTCGCCACCGCCACGGCCACCCCGGTGGTGGCCTCCACCTGGCGGGTGAACGCGGGCGGGCCGGCCACCACCGACTGCCGGGGCCAGGTCTGGGCCGCGGATGAGGGCTACAGCGGGGGCGCCACCAACGGCAACTCCAACGCCATCGCCGGGGCCCTGCCCTGCTCCACGGACCAGGCGCTCTACCAGACCGAGCGCTGGGGGGCGGGCGGCTTCTCCTATTCCTTCGGCGTGCCCGCCGGAAGCTACCAGGTGACCCTGAAGTTCGCCGAGATCTTCGACGGCGCGGCGGGCGACCGGGTGATGAACGTCAGCATCAACGGCGCCGTGGTGCTGGCGGACTTCGACATCTTCGCCGACGCCGGGGGCATGAACATCGCCGACGACAAGGTGTTCGACAACGTGGCCCCGGTGAACGGGAGGATCACGGTCGGCTTCGCGGCGGCTCCGGGAAGCCCGGACCAGAACGCCAAGGTGGACGCCGTCCAGGTGGTGCCCCAGCCCCAGGCCACGGCGACCTCCACGCCGGTGCCGCCCACCAGCACCCCCGTGCCCCCCACCTCCACGCCGGTGCCCCCCACGGCCACCGACACCCCGGCGCCTTCGGGCTGTTCCGGCCTGCCGGCCTGGGACGGCAATTACGTGGCCTACGCGGTGGGGGCCCAGGTGACCTACAACGGCGAGCACGACCGGTG
>JAJYGY010000368.1 GCA_021790555.1 bacterium | reverse complement strand
GGCCGGTGTTTCGGCCTATTTTTTGCCGGCCTTGACCATTTCCTTCTCTTTTTCCTTCCCTTCCCTGGCCTTTTCCTCCGGCTTGGCTTCGGGCTTGGCCTCCGGCTTGGCCTCGGACTTGGCCTCGGACTTGGCCTCCTGGGCGGCTTCGGCGGGCTTCTCAGCCTCCTTGGGCTTCAGCCGCTCCTTCACCTTGGCCTCGATCTCGTCGCACATGGCCTGGTTCTCCTTCAGGAAGACGCGCACGGCGTCCCTGCCCTGGCCGATGCGGTTTCCGGCGTAGGAATACCAGGTGCCTGTCTTCTCCACCACGCCCAGGTCGGCGGCCAGGTCCAGCACCGAGCCTTCGCGGTTGATGCCCTCGCCGAAGAGGATCTCGAACTGGGCCTCGCGGAAGGGCGGGGCGACCTTGTTCTTCACCAGCTTGGCCTTGACCCGGTTGCCGATGACCTCGTTGCCGTTCTTGATGGCCTCGATGCGGCGGATGTCGATGCGCAGCGAGGCGTAGAACTTGAGGGCCTTGCCGCCCGGGGTGGTCTCGGGGTTGCCGAACATCACGCCGATCTTCTCGCGCAGCTGGTTGATGAAGATGACGCAGGTGCTGGTCTTGCTGACCACGGCGGTGAGCTTGCGCAGGGCCTGCGACATCAGGCGGGCCTGCATGCCCATCTGGGGGTCGCCCATCTCGCCGTCGATCTCGGACTTGGGCACCAGGGCGGCCACCGAGTCCACCACGATGACGTCGATGGCGGCCGAACGCACCAGGGTCTCGGCGATCTGCAGGCCCTGTTCGCCGGATTCGGGCTGGGAGATGAGCAGGTTGTCGATGTCCACGCCCACCTTCTTGGCGTATTCCGGGTCCATGGCGTGCTCGGCGTCGATGAAGGCGCAGATGCCGCCGGCCTTCTGGGCCTGTGCCACGATGGAAAGGGTGAGGGTGGTCTTGCCCGAGCTTTCCGGGCCGTAGATCTCCACGATGCGGCCGCGGGGCACGCCGCCCACGCCGATGGCCATGTCCAGGCTGAGGGCGCCCGTGGGCACCACCCGGACGTCCTGCACCGGGGCCTCGCCCAGTTTCATGATGGAGCCCTTGCCGAACTGCTTTTCGATCTCGGCCAGGGCCATTTCCAGGGCCCGCTTCTTCTCGTTGGACATGGTTTGATCCTCCTGCTTCGGCCCTTCACTGGCTGACTTAAGGAACGCGGAAGGGTTTCAGGAAAAGTCCAGGCCGGTGGGCGGGACTGTTTGATGGGAACCGTTTTTCTGCCATTTGGCACCGCCGGGCCGCCCTCCAAAGCGGGGCGGCGCGGCGCCCGGGTTCGTGGGCCAGGCGGCCTGAAGCGAACCGTCGGGGGAGTATAAAACGGCCTGGAAACCGGGGTCAAGGGAAAAATCCATACAGGCGTATGGTCGCCCCGGAAACGGCCCGGTTCCAGGCAAATGAGGCCTCAGCGGGCCATGGCCATGGATTCGGCCTCTCCCATGGAACCCAGGCCGGCGAAACGGGCCCGCATCTGGTCCAGGGACTTCAACCGGGTCATGGTCATGCCGTCCTGTCCCAGGGGAACCATCACCCCGGTCTGCCGGGCCACCAAATCCTCGATGGTGTGGTTGGTGTAGTGTTGGGGGTTGAAGCGCGCCACCTTCTCCCCTTCCAGTTCCAGCTCGCCCCTGCGGCGGCGGTAACGCGGGAAGTAGATGGTGCCGTTGGAGAAGTCCACGGCGTAGGCCACGATGCCCGGGATGACGAAGAAGATCAGGCAGACGCCGTCCATCACGGCCACGCCCGGGTCGATGCGCCCGCCCGTCTGGCCGCGCCGGTCGGGGTAGAGGATGTAACCGCAGCCCGTGGCCTCGAAGGCGAACAGGGCGCACAGGGCGAGAGGAAGCAGATGCGCGCGAACTTGGGCATGGGTCCTCCATGGGTGGTGGGTTCGTGCCGCGTCGCACGCGACAAGGCGCCAAGATCATAGCATCCCGGCCCGGCCTGGCAAGGGGTTTGACGCGGGGAGGACCCCCGCGCCCCCGGCTCAGGCCTCCAGTTCGGCCAGCATTCCCTTCACCTCCGTGGCCGGCAGCCCGCAGGCGCCTTGCCGGCAGACATAGGCCGCCTCCCCGCCCTCCTTCAACCCGCGGCCCTCCAGCAGGGGGCTTAAGGCCTCCAGTTCCGCCCGGTCCGGCCCCCTGTCCGGCGCGGCCAGCAGCACCTTGTGGGGCAGGAACGCGGAGCGGGCCGCGCGGGCCAGCTCCCCGCCGGTTCCCCCGGAGGGCGAAATCACCACCAGCTCCCTCGGCCCGGACAGCAGGAAGTCCAGGGCCACCAGCATCTGCGGGAAGGCCAGGGGATACCTTTTCATCTTGCCGGCGAATCCCCCCAGGATGTCCTCCGCCTTGCGCCGGTACCGCGGGATTTCCATCAGGGCGGCCAGGCGCAGCAGGTTCATGGCGGCCAGCGAGTTGCCCGAAGGCATGGCGTTGTCCTCGCCGTCTTTGGGCCGGGCCAGAAGGTCGTCCCGCCCGGCCTGGGCGAAGTACAGGGGCCCCCCCGCCGGATCCGAAAACTTGGCCAGCATCTCCTCGGTGAGGCGCTTCGCCTCCTTCAGCCAGCGCGCTCCGCCCCGGGCCTCGGCCAGGTCCAGCAGGCCGGAGACGAAGAAGGCGTAGTCCTCGCAGGTGGCGTCGAAGCGGGCCTCGCCGCCGCGCCAACGCCGGAACAGTCCCGCGGGCCCCTGGCAGCGCGACAGGATGAAGTCCGCGGCCTGGGCGGCCCTATCCAGGTAGGCGGTCCTGCCCAGGGCCTGGCCGGCCCGGGCGAAGGCCGAGATCATCAGCCCGTTCCATCCCGTGATGACCTTGTCGTCCAGCGAGGGCCGCGCGCGGCCCCCGCGCGCCTGAAGCAGCCGGGCCTTCCAGGCCTTCACCCGGGCGTCCCGGTCCGCCTCCCAGCGGCCGTGGGGCAGGTGCAAAATGCTGCGGCCGCCCTCGAAATTGCCCCCCTCCTCCACGCCGAAGAGGCGGCAGAATTCCGCGCCTTCCCCGGGCCCCAGCAGGTCCCGGATTTCCCCGGGGGTCCAAAGGTAGAAGAGCCCCTCCTGCCCCTCGGAATCCGCGTCCTCGGCGGAATAGAAGCCGCCTTCGGGGTGGCTCAGGTCGCGCGCCACGTATTCCAAAACGCCCTCGGCCACCTCCAGAAAATAGGCTTCTCCGGTGACCTGAAAACCCTCCAGAAAGGCCAGGGCCAGCAGGGCGTTGTCGTAGAGCATCTTCTCGAAGTGCGGGGCCAGCCACTCGCGGTCCGTGGAATAGCGGGCGAAACCGCCGCCCAGCTGGTCGTGGATGCCGCCCCGGGCCATCCCGCGCAGGGTGTGGGCGGCCATGTCCCGCGCCGCCGGCCGTTTCAGGCCCAGGCGCCACAGCAGGGAGACCAGCATGGCGCGCGGGAACTTGGGCTCCGGTGAAAAGCCGCCCCATTGCGGGTCGAAGGCGGCCTGGGCCGAGGCCAGGGCGGCCTCCAGGACCTCCGCGCCGGGCGCCTGGGTGGCGGCCTCGCCCTCGTCCAGCCACTGGCGCAGCATGCCGGCCATCTGGTCCGACTGGGCCTTCAACTGCGGGCGCTGCTCCTTCCAGGCCTTTTCGATGCGGTCCGCCAGCGTGGCCAGGCCGATGCCCCTGCCGGGCGTGTCCACGGGCGGAAAGTAGGTGCCGCCGAAAAAGGGCTTCAGGTCCGGGGTCAGCCAGACGTTCAGGGGCCAGCCGCCCCGGCCGGTCATGGCCTGCACGGCCGCCATGTACAGGGCGTCCAGGTCGGGCCGCTCCTCCCTGTCCAGCTTGACGCAGACGAAGGCCCGGTTGAGCAGGGCGGCCACGGCCGGGTTTTCGAAGGATTCCCGCTCCATCACGTGGCACCAGTGGCAGGTGGAATAGCCGATGGAAAGCAGGATGGGCTTGTCCTCGCTCCTGGCGCGGGAAAGGGCCTCCCCGCCCCAGGGATACCAGTCCACCGGGTTGTGGGCGTGCTGAAGAAGGTAGGGGCTTTTCTCGTGGATCAGGCGGTTGGAAGGCCTGGCGTCCTGCGTGCTGCTCATGCGGCCTCCCGGGAAGGTTGCGACCATCCCCGGCCAAGGCCTCAATCCGCCGCGGCCGGTCCTTCCCTTATAACATGGGGTGCAAGGGGGCGCGGTTCAAATCACGCAGGGCGCGGGAACGCGAGGACCGCGAAGGAGCGGGGCAGGAACAAGGAACATGGAAGGAAAGCACGCCATGGCATATTGGGGAGCCACACCGCAGGCCACCCCTCTGATGTCTGTTTTACCAAAGCCATTCACGTTCAATGGGCTGATTTTGGGGGCTACCCTCGAGTACTGCTTAATCTTCACTTTTCTTGAACGGCAATCCACAGTTAAAACAAGCAGGCGGGAAATATGGTTTACGCCGCCACTTTTTTATCCAGACAGACTTTTTGCACTTCGGGCAACGGATAAATTTGTGATGTAAATATTCACAAAGCACAATAGTAAACAGCACTAAAACAGCCCAAATTCCTTGCCTCGTTCTCTGGAATAAATTTGTAAACGCAAAAAAAGAAATAGCAAAGCCGACCATGAGAAAAAAATGTATTCTTTTTACTTTTCTGATCTGCTTTTCAAATTTTCCTATTTGAGTAGGACCTCTTTTCATAACATTACCATCCTAAGCTCATTCACCATACCCGCCACCACAAGGAGTCACGCGATTGCGGCTCCACAATCGGAGGGAGCGGGCGGGGCCAACTAGGCCGGAAGTTTGGTGCCACACCCCTGATCACCGAAATCGGATGGGGAACGTTAACATATGGACGCAATATCTTCTTGGTGGAGAATGAGGACAACAACAAAATTGCGCCGGCCACAAAATTCAGTGGGCCGAAAATGTATTGAATTGTCCATGAAAGGGCATTCTTTTTTTGACCTTCGAGCGCACCCTTTAAAATCCTAAATCCGACTTTCAACAAACGCATTGGGAAAATACTTCCTTAAAATCCGAAAAATGAAAATTCGATCATCAAGGCGACCATTCAAAAAAAGCCGACGCCCTTCTTTGGAGCGAATTTCAAGCGAATGGGCG
>JAJYGY010000207.1 GCA_021790555.1 bacterium | reverse complement strand
CCCGGGCCCGGCCCTGAGCCCGCGGCGCAGGCGCCGGGCCGAGGCCCTCTTCAACCGGGGCCTGGCCGCCTACGAAAACGGCGACCTGTCCGGGGCCGTCGCCCTGTGGCGGCGCACCCTGGACCTGGACCCGGGCAACCTGGACGCCCGCAACAACCTGGTGCGCGCCCGCATCGAGATGCAGAATTCCGGGGCCGGGGCCGCGACCCGCGCCGGGGAGGCGCCGTGAAACTGCGCGCCCGCTTCACCTTCAGCCACGGCCTGGTGGTGGCCTTCAGCCTGGCCGCATGCCTGCTGCTCTTCCGGCAGGGCGCGGCCTGGATGCTGGCCCGCCAGGAGGCCGCCGACCAGCGCCAGATGCTTTCCGACTTTTCGCAGGCGGCCCGCGAGGCCGTCTTCGAGCACGAGGACCTGGGCCTCATCCACGCCATGCGGGTCCAGCTGAACGACCCTTCCCTGGTGTTCGCGGCCTTCGCCAACCCGGCCAGCGGCGCGCGCCTGGTGCTGCCCCGCTCCTTCGCCCCGGAGGCCTGGAAGGGCGCCTCGGATTCCGGCCTGCCCCGCCGCCGCGTCCTGGCGGACGGCCTGGCCGTGACGGACTGGGCCCTGCCGCTTTCGCCCGCGGACCGCGCCAGCGCCTGGGTGGAGCTGGCCTTCTCGCGCCGGGCCGTGGCGGCCCTGCTGCGGCGCCAGATGCGAGGCTGGAGCGCCCTGGCCGGCGCGGTCCTGCTGGCGGGCCTGCTGCTGGGCGCGGCCATGGCCTGGCTGACGGCCCGGCGCCTGGCCCGGCCCCTGCAGCAGATCAGCGAGGGCACCCGCCTGGTGCGCTCGGGCCGCATGGACCGGCTGGTGGAGGTGGACCGCGCCGACGAGATCGGCGACCTGGCCCGCGACTTCAACGGCATGGTGCTGCAGCTGAAGGAACTGGACGCCATGAAGCGCGACTTCGTGGCCGGGGTGACCCACGACTTCGGCAGCCCCCTGCACGCCATCCGCACCACCATCGACCACCTGCTGTCGGGCCAGGCCGGCCGCCTGGACGACCGCCAGGCCGAATACCTGCTGATGATCTCCAACAACCTGGCCAGCCTGACGGCCTTCGTCAACAACCTGCTGACGGTCTCGCGCATCGAGGCGGCCAAGGTGGAACCCTACCCCGAGCCCGTGGACGTGCTGGGCCACGTGGGCGAACTGACGCGCCTGTGGGAGGCCCAGGTGCGCGGCAAGGGCGTGGAGCTGGTGCTGACGCGGCGGGGGCCCTACATCTCCCTGGAGGCCGACCTGACCATGTTCCGCCAGATCGTGATGAACCTGCTTTCCAACGCGGTGAAGTTCACCGACCATGGCCGCATCGAGGTGGTGGTGGGCGAGGAGGGGGGCGATTTCGTGCTGGAGGTGCGGGACACCGGCATCGGCATCGACCCCCGCCACCACTCCCTGGTCTTCGACAAGTTCTTCCGCGTGCGCCAGGCCGAGGCGGCGGACCGCAGGCCCGGCAGCGGGCTGGGCCTTTCCATCGTCAAGGGCCTGGCCGAGGCCCAGGGCGGCGTGGTGGAGTTGGAAAGCGAACCCGGCCGGGGCTCCATCTTCCGCGTGCGCCTGCCCAAGCAGGCCGCCCGGCGGCCGCAACCTTCGGGAGGCGAGGCATGAGGCGGGCCCGGGTGCTCATCGTGGAGGACGACCCGGCCATCCTGGCCGTGGCCCGCGACGTGCTGGAAAAGGAGGGCTTCGAGGTCGACGCGGCCGAGAGCCTGCGCCTGGGCCAGGACAAGCTTCTTCGCCTGCCGCCCGACCTGCTGGTGCTGGACCTCAACCTGCCCGACGGGGACGGCCTGCAGTTCTGCCGGCGGCTGGCGTCCTCGCCCGCCACGCGCGGCCTGCCGGTCTTCATCACCACGGCCCGGGGGGCCACCCAGGACATCGTGGAGGGCCTGGAGGCCGGGGCCCAGGACTACATGGCCAAGCCCTACAACATGCGCGAATTCGCGGCCCGGGTGCGGGCCATGGCGCGGCGCAGCCAGCCCAAGGCCGCCGGCGAAAGGGACCTGGTGTCGGGAAGGCTGAGGCTCTCCCCGCAGTCGCACGGGGCCTGGTGCGAGGGCCGACCCGTGGAGCTGACCCTGCGGGAATTCGAGGTGCTGCGCGTGCTGATGGCGCGCGAGGGCGAGGCCCTGCGCCGCGAGGACATCATCGCCCGGGCCTGGGGCCCCTCCACGGCCATCGTGGTGCGGGTCATCGACGTGCACGTCAGCCACCTGCGCTCCAAGCTGGGCCGGGAAGGCCGCCGGATCGAGACCGTGCCCCAGGTGGGCTTCCGCCTGGCCAGGGCGGCGCGCCAGGACCGGCCCTAAAATTCTTTGTCTCCATTTTCTATTTTATGTTAAGATAACCGCCGGCTCACATGGTAGCATTCAACCACCGCCGGTAACTTCCCATCTTATGGAAAGGTTTCTCCTGATGACCCTCCCCAACCCGATTCCAGCGCTGGTGATCGACGACGATCCCGTGCTCGCCCAGGGCCTCGCAGAGCTGCTGGGGCCCTCCTTCGCGGTGACCAAGGCCTCCTCGGCCGAGGAAGCCCTGGCCCTGATGCAGAAGCACCGCTACATCGTGGCCATGGTGGACGTGCTGCTTCCCGGCCCGGAGATGGCCGGCCTGGAACTGCTGAAGGTCATCAAGCTGACCTGGCCCGAGACCGAGGTCATCATGGTCACGGGCGTGGACGAGGAGGACCTGAGCCTGGCCTGCATGCAGTTCGGCGCCTACGAGTACGTGCTGAAGCCCTTCAAGCCCACGCGGCTGCGGGCCACGGCCCACCGCGCCGCCGAAAAGTGGGAGCTGAAGCGCCTGGTGCGCGAGATGACGGGCGCCCGCGACAAGGGGAAGAAACCGGTCCGCAGGCACAGCCCGGGCAAGGCCATCCCTTTCAAGCAGGAAGTGCGCGAATTCGAGCGCGAACTCATCCTGGCGGCCCTGCAGCAGTCCAACTGGAAGCAGGTGCGCGCCGCCAAGGTGCTGGGCCTGCACCTGAACAGCCTGCGCCTGAAGATCCGAAGCCTGGGCATCCCGGGCAAGCGCGACATCAACCGGGCCAAGCGCTGAGCCCGCGCCAAGCCCTGTCAAATCGGGGCCCAGGCCCCAAAATAAAAACCCCCGGTCCCGCCATGGGCCGGGGGTTTTTTGCCTTCCGCGCGGGGCGCTCCGCTCACTTCACCAGGTTTTCGGAAACCCAGCGGTAGCTCTTCTCCAGGGACTCGAAAGGGTCTCCCGGGCAGACGTCCTGCTCCACGATGAACCACTGGCAGGACGAATCCTCGGCCGCCTCCACGATGGCGGGAAAATCCAGGTTGCCGTACCCCACCTCGGCGAAGGCCGGCCGGAAGTCCGGGCCGATGGCGTAATCCTTCAGGTGCAGCAGGGGCAGGCGGCCCTTCAGGCGGCGGCACCAGGCCACCGGGTCGGCCCCGCCGGCCTGGACCCAGTAGGTGTCCAGCTCTGCCTGCAGGTTTTCCGGCCGGGTGAGGGCGTAAATGGATTCCAGCATGGTCCGCCTTCCGTCGAATCGGCGGAACTCCACGGCGTGGTTGTGGTAGGTCAGGGTGACCCCGGCCCGGCGCAACACCTCCCCGGAGCGGTCCAGCCCCTCGGCCAGGCGCTCCACGTCGGCCTGGGTTTCCAGCAATCCCCTGCCGGGATAGGGCGTGTCCAGCCGCACCCCCGCCGGGATCGGGTAGGCGGTGAAGGCGCACTTCAGCTTGCGCAGGCGCTCGGCCACCCTTTCCGGCTCGGCCAGGATGCGCTCCCCGGGCTCGTGCGTGACGCAGCAGGTCAGGCCCTCGCCTTCCAGCATCTCCAGCAGGTCCTCCTCGCGGATGGGCCCCACCCCGCTCACCTGCACGGCGCGGTATCCTATCCCGCGTATCTTCTTCAGGCTGGCCAGCAGGTCCGCCGGCGTCTGGGTGTGCGCCCGCACGGTGTAGAGCTGGGCCGCCAAGCGCTCCATCCGCATGCAGCCTCCCGAAAATCAGAAACCGGAACCATGGATCCGTTTCGAGGATTGTAGCGCCACCCGGCGCCGGGCGCGGGGCCCAGCCTGTGCCGATCCGGCAAGCCGCTGTGCCGCGGCCCGCCTCAGTCGGCCAGCAGGTCCATGCAAAGCACGTAGGTTTTCTGCGAGGCGGGGTCCTTCAGCAGGGCGGAAAGCGTCAGGCAGCAGTTGCCGCTTTCCATGGAGATGTAGGGGTCGCTGGTGTAGCGCTTGATGCCGGCGTCGGCGAGGAGGTAGAAGTAATCCTTGAGCGAATGGTCGCTGCCCTTCTCGGCGGGCTGGAAGATGTTCTTGCCCTGGCGGGGATGACGGTCGCTGAAGACCGAGCGGGTCAGCTGCAGGCCGTCGGCGTCCAGCACGTAGGCGCACTCCACCAGGGGGTGCTTGCGCACGGCCGCGCCCAGCACGGCGTCCCATCCGGCCGGCCCGGCCTTGGCCAGCTTGGCCAGCAGGTTGTTGAGCACGTACTGGTAGGTGTGCTGCTGCAGCTTCTTGGACTTGATGCGGGCCACCATCTTCTCGCGGAAGCCGTCGGACACCGACTGCAGGCTCGATTCCAGCGTGTGGATGTCCCAGTTCCGGGGGGTCTGGGGCCGGGCGAAGAAGTATCCCTGGAACAGGTCGGCTCCCAGCTCCATGCAGGCCATGACTTCCTCCCCGGTCTCCACCCCCTCGGCCACCACCAGGGACCCCAGCTTGCGGGCCAGGTTGGCCATGGCCTTGAAGATCTCCTGCTTGTAGAAGTCGCGCGAGATGCCTGAAATGAGGCTGCGGTCGATCTTGATGATGTCGGGCTTCAGCCAGGAGATGCGCTGCAGGTTGGAGTGCCCGGCGCCCACGTCGTCCAGGGCCACCAGGAACCCGGCCCGGCGGTGCCCTCCCACGAAGTCCTCGAGAAGCGAGCGGTCCTGGATCTCGGATTCGACGATCTCGATGACGATCTGCCGGGGCAGCAGGCCCAGGCTCTCGGCCGAGACCACCAGGCGCAGGGGGTCGGCCGCCTCCTTGTCCGCGGAGGAGAGGTCGAAGTTGAGGAAGAGGTTGAGCTGCTCATTG
>JAJYGY010000356.1 GCA_021790555.1 bacterium | reverse complement strand
GCTGTGGTTCCGCAACACCTGGTCGTGGGCCGCCGGAGCCGTCCGGCCGGGCATCCGTGCCCTGGGCCCGGGCCGGCTGGTGGCCGAGCACCCGGGGCTGGGCCGCCGCGCCTTCCTGCACTGCCAGGAGCCGGGGGAGGCCCTGTTCACCGAAAACGAGACCAACTTCCTGCGCCTCTTCGGCTCCCCCAACCCCTCGCCCTTCGTCAAGGACGCCTTCCACCGCTTCGTGGTGGGGGGCGAGGCCGGCGCGGTCAACCCCCGGGGCCGCGGGACCAAGGCGGCCTTCCACCTGCGCGCCCGGGTGCCGGCGAAGGGAAGCGCCGTGTTCCGCCTGCGCCTGTCGCCCGGGGGCCTGGAGGCGCCCTTCCAGGATTTCGACGCCCTGGTGGACCGGCGCGCGGACGAGGCCGGCCGCTTCTACGCCGGCCTGAACCCCTTCCCGGGGCCGGAGGAGCTGCGCCGGGCCCAGCGCCAGGCCTTCGCCGGCCTGCTGTGGAGCAAGCAGTACTACGGCTTTGACCTTTCCGAATGGATGGAGGGCGACCCCCTGCAGCCGGCCCCTCCGGCAGCGCGCCAAAGCGGCCGCAACGCCGGCTGGGCCCACCTGCGCGCCGCCGACGTGATGTCCATGCCCGACAAGTGGGAATACCCCTGGTTCGCCGCCTGGGACCTGGCCTTCCACGTCATCCCCCTGGGCCTGGTGGACCCGGAATTCGCCAAGGCCCAGCTGCTGCTGCTGACGCGCGAATGGTTCATGCACCCCAACGGCCAGATCCCGGCCTACGAATGGGCCTTCGGCGACGTCAACCCCCCCGTGCACGCCTGGGCGGCCCTGCGCCTGTACCGCATCGAGCAGAAGCAGACCGGCCGCCGCGACCGGGGCTTTTTGGAGAGGGTCTTCCAGAAGCTGCTGCTCAACTTCACCTGGTGGGTCAACCGCAAGGACGCCCAGGGGCGCAACGTCTTCGAGGGCGGCTTCCTGGGGCTGGACAACATCAGCCTCTTCGACCGCAGCCGGCCCCTGCCGGGCGGAACCACCCTGGAACAGGCCGACGCCACCAGCTGGATGGCCATGGTCTGCCTCAACATGCTGGCCATCGCCCTGGAACTGGCCCTGGAGAACCGGGCCTACGAGGACATCGCCACCAAGTTCTTCGAGCACTTCCTCTACATCGCCGCGGCCATGAACCGGGGCGAGGGGCTCAACCTGTGGGACGAGGAGGACGGGTTCTACTACGACGTGCTGAAGCTTTCCGACGGCAGCGTGCGGCCCCTGAAGGTGCGGTCCATGGTGGGGCTGATCCCCCTGTTCGCCGTGGAGGTGCTGGAGCCCGCCACGCTGGAGGCCCTGCCGGACTTCCGGCGCCACATGGAATGGTTCCTGCGGCACAAGCCCGGCCTGGCCCGCAACGTGGCCAGCATGACCGAGCCGGGCGTGGGCCGGCGCCTGCTGCTTTCGCTGGTGCCCCCGGAAAGGCTCAAGCGCATCCTGCCCAAGGCCCTGGACGAGGAGGCCTTTTTGAGCCCGCACGGCCTGCGCTCGGTGTCCAAGTTCCACCAGAAGTTCCCCCTGCGCATGGACCTGGAAGGCGGGAGCTACAGCATCGACTACGAGCCGGCCGAGTCGCGCAGCGGCCTGTTCGGGGGAAATTCCAACTGGAGGGGGCCGGTGTGGTTCCCGCTGAACTACCTGCTGGTGGAGTCGCTGCAGCGCTTCCACTACTACCTGGGCGATTCCTGGAGGGTGGAATGCCCCACCGGGTCGGGCCGCCGCAGGAACCTGTGGCAGGTGGCCCAGGAGATCGCCGGCCGCCTGCTTTCGATCTACCTGCCCGACGCCTCGGGAAACCGGCCGGTGTTCGGGGGCATGGGCAGGCAGCAGAGCGACCCGCTGTGGAGGGACCACCTGCTGTTCTTCGAGTATTTCCACGGGGACGAGGGGCGCGGCCTGGGCGCCAGCCACCAGACCGGCTGGACCGGGCTGCTGGCCAAGATGGTGCAGCAGGCCTTCGAGTACGAGGCCCAGGGAAGGGGGCCGGAGGCGGGATGGGGGGAAATTCCACGGGGAGGAGCGCGCGATGGCGGATGACAGGGACTGGAAAAGCCGGCTGTGGTGGGCCGGCCTGTGGCTGGGACTGGCCTCGCTGCTGGTGATGCTGGCCAGCGGCCCGGGCACCCGGTTTGGGTTGTGGGACTTCCGGCTGGGGCTGAGGCTGCTGGCCCTGGCGGCCTGCGGGGGCCTGGCCGCGGCCCTGGCCTCGCTGGGCCTGGCGGCCGCCGCGCTGCTTTCGGGGAGGCCGAAGGGGCGGCTGGCGCCGGCCCTGGCCGGGCTGCTGCTGGGGGCCGGGCTGTTCCTGCCTCCTTATCTGGAGTACCGCAAGGCCATGGCCCTGCCCGCCATCCACGACATCAGCACGGACACGGAGGATCCGCCCGCCTTCGTGGACGTGCTGCCCCTGCGCCAGAGGGCCCACGCCCTCAACCCGTCCGGGTACGGCGGGCCGGCCGTGGCGGCCCTGCAGGAGAAGGCCTATCCCGACATCCGGCCCCTGCTGCTGGACCTGGCCCCGGCCAAGGCCTTCGACCGGGCGCTGCGCGTGGCCTGGGCCATGGGCTGGGTGGTGGACGGAAGCGACCCGGCGCGGGGCCGCATCGAGGCCACGGCCACCACGCTGTTCTTCGGTTTCAAGGACGACGTGGTCATCCGCGTCCGTCCCCGGGGCCCGGGCTGCCGGGTGGACATCCGCTCGGTGTCGCGGGTGGGGATCGGCGACGTGGGCACCAACGCCCGGCGGGTGCGGCGCTTTCTGGAGGCCATGAAGGGATGAGGAGCGCCCTGCTTGCCCTGGCCCTGTGCCTGCTGCCGCTCCCGGCCGCCCTGCGCGCCCGCCAGCAGCTCAATTCGCCGGCCTTCCTGAAAGGCAACCCCTCGCTCAGCGTTGACTTCTTCTTCTCGCAGCTGCCCGGCGGCAGGACCCTGGCCGAGCTGGAGCTGGGCGGCCGCTTCGCCAACATCCGCCTGCCCAAGGGGGCCCGGCGGGCGCCCCGGCTGGAGGTTTCCTGCGCCTTCCGGCCCCTGGACGGGAAGGGCCAGGCGCCCCTGGGCCGGGCCGGGACCTGCGACCTGGGCGAGGTGCTGAAAAACGCGGGAAGGAGCTTCCGGGCCTCGGAATTCGGTGGCCGCTCGCCCCTGACCTACCAGGCCGAGCTTTCCCTGGCCCTGGACCCGGGCGCCTACCTGGTGGAACTGCGGGCCGCGGACAAGGGCCTGGGGCTCTCCCTGGACAGGACCCTGCGCGTCACCGTGCCCGCCTTCCCGGCGGAAAAGTGGTACGTGGGCGACCTGAAGTTCTGCGAATCCATCGGACGGACCGAGGGGGCCGGGGGCGTCCAGGAGCCCCTGCTCACCGGAAATCCCTGGCGCCTGGTGGGCAGAAGGGACGGCTTCCCCCTGCTGGTGGCCTACGAACTGAAGGACATGCCCAGGGACTGGGTGGGGCGCCCCCTGGTGCACCGCTTCACCGTCACCGAGCTGTATACCAAGAAACCCTACACCTGGAAGCACGAGGAGGAGCGCGTGCTGGGCGGGCGGGACTCGCTGGAAGTCTTCGCCATGCCCCCCAAGCGGCTGAGGCGTTTTCCGGACGGGGTCTACCTGCTGCTGGTGGACGTGTTCAATCCGGCTTCGCCCGGGGACCGCGGGCATTCCTACAAGAGCTTCGAGGTCGCCAACTAGGGGATTTTGCCCTTTACGCGGCCTTCGCGGCCCCTTACACTTCTGCCATCCAAAGACCCACCGGTGCGGGTCGCGCTTTTCCAGCTTTTGAATGGAAGCGCGCCCCGAGAATAGGGAAGCCCGTGAAAACCGGGCGCGGACACGCCACTGTGAGCGGAATCGGCCGAAACGCCACTGGGAGAGGATTTCCCGGGAAGGCGGGCCCCAGCATTTTCCGCGAGCCAGGAGACCTGCCGGGGGGATGCTTGGCCTCCTTCGTGCATGGGGACGGCGGGTTCCGCTTTTGCGACTCTGAACCGCCCTTCATCCGCGAGATGGGGGCGGTTTTTTATTGCCCATCCCGCTCCCGGCGCTCTCCCGCCCGGGCGAGGGAAGGGCGGGGAGCCCCATGCTTTCCAACGTCAAGAAGCCGGCCTTCCAGGCCCATACGGAATGGGCCAGGGACAAGCCCACCCGCCTTCTCTTCCTGCGCCACGGCGAGACGGACTGGAACATCGAGCGCCGCATCCAGGGCTGGAAGGGCACCTCGCTCAACGCCCTGGGCAGGCGCCAGGCCCGCCGGGCGGCCCGCCGCCTGAAGGACCTGGCCCTGGACGCCGTGGTGTCGTCGGACCTGAAGCGCTGCCTGGAGACGGCCCACGCCGTGGCCGGGCCCCGGGGCCTGGACGTCCACACCCTGCGCGAGGCCCGCGAGCGCTGCTTCGGGGACTGGGAGGGCAGGAAGGTGGAGCAGGTGCTGGAGTCGGCCGGGCTTTCCGGCCAGCGCAAGGCCGACCCCTTCTTCAGCCTCAAGCCGCCCGGCGGCGAGACCATGGCGCGCTTCGCCGCGCGCATGGGGCGCCTGCTGAACCTGCTGGAGGCCCGCTACCGGGGCAGGACCGTGCTGGTGGCGACCCACGGGGGCCCGGTGCGGATCGCCTGCTGCCTGGTGCTGGGGATTCCCGTCGAAAAGTACTACCTGCTGGGCCGGCCCGGCAACACGTCCCTGACCCTGGTTCAGTCGCAGGGGGGCACCCGCTGGGTGGAATACTACAACGACACGGCCCACCTGGAAGGCTGAAGCGCCGTCCGGGGGCCGCGTTGCCGGGAGGAAGCCCTTGCCGAAGGGAAAAACGCACGATCCCTACGCCGCCTTCCGCGTGGGAGGCTATGTCCGCTATTTTTCGGCCAACTTCCTGACCGAGATGGGCTGGCAGACTTTGAAGAGCGGGGACTTCTACCTGACCGAGGGCCGCGCCTACGTGGATGGGATCATGCTGGAGGTCGAGCACACGCTGCCGTTCAGCCAGCAGCCCTTTGTGCTGCCTCCCGGCTCCGGGCTGCTCAGCACAGACGCCATTTACCTGCTCTACCTCGACGTGTGGGAA
>JAJYGY010000055.1 GCA_021790555.1 bacterium | reverse complement strand
ACCGCCGCGCCAGACCACACCCCGATGTGCTTCCGGCCCATGATCCCCCCCGAAAGAAACACGAAACCACGCCTTGGAATTGGGTTCATGGTTTATTTATAAGCATTTTTTCCCGTTTTGTCTCCAAATTTTTTTCATGGCTGTCCGGCCTTGGAGTCCGGGAAATACCGCCCGTTCCCCTGCCGCACGGCCGCCTTCACCAGGTCCGCCAGGTTCCCGGAGAAGCCCGGAACCCAGGCCGGATCCAGGTTGGGCCCGAGCACGCTGGTCATGAACTCGTCGTAGTGGTACCACTTGGGCGGCTGGGTGGCGATCAGGGCCGCCTTCAGCAGCATTTTCTTGTTGTGGGGCTTCTTGCCGTCCAGGAAGGCCTTGGACTTCGCCAGGGACATGATGGCCGGCTGGGTCAGACCCGTCTCGGCCATGTAGGTCTCGGCTTCGGGCCCGGCCATGAACTTGATGAGCTTCCAGCAGTCCCCGGGGTCGGCCACCCCCTTCTTCATGGCATAGCCCGAGCCCCCGCTGGAAAACCCGCGCGTGCCGTCCGGCCCCTTGGGGAACATGGCCACGTCCCAGTCGAAATTCTTGATGTCCCGGAAGGTGGGCACCTTCCACAGGCCGGAATAGAACATGGCCAGCTTGCCGTCCAGGAACATGGACATGGTGCCCCCGTTGATGGTCTGGCTGTCCGCGCCGGTGGGTTCCACCTTGTCCTTCATCATCAGGTCCCAGCGGAACCGCAGGCCGGCCAGGGCCTGGGGGCTGTCCGCCACGATGCGCGTGGGATGCTCGTAGTCGTCCACCACCTTGCCGCCGAAATCCAGCATCCAGGTCTCCAGGATGGGCCAGTCCTCGGCGAATCCCCACTGGGTCACCTGCCCGTCGGCGTCGCGCTTGGTCAGCTTGATGGCGTCCTGGCGCATCTGCTCCACCGTCCAGTCGTCCTTGGGATAGGGCAGGTGGGCGGCGTCGAACAGGTTCTTGTTGTAGTAGACGCAGGCGAAGGGGGCGATGTCCCGGGGAAGCACCAGCAGCTTCCCGTCGATGGTGAAGCGCCGGATGATGGAGGGGTAGAATTCCGACTCCTTCAGGTCCTTGTCCTTCTGAAGAAAGGGGGAAAGGTCCTGCAGGACCCCGGCGTGGGCCAGGCTGTCCATGATGTCGGCGGTGAGGAAGATGACGTCGGGCGCCGTGCCGGCCGCGAACTCGGTCAGGAGGGAGTCCGTGTAGGTCTGCCCCGGCGCCGGCTTCATCTCGTCCTTCACCGTCACGCCGGGGTTGGCTTTCTCAAATTCGGCGATGAGCCGGTGGATGATGGCCATCTCCTTCAGGTCGCCCCAGTAGCGGAAGCGGATGACCCTTCCCTGGGGCTTGGCGGCGCATCCGGCCAGCAGGGCCGCCAGGAGGCAGGCGAGCGCGGTCTGGATCTTTTTCATGGCATCCTCGAAGCAGGGTGGGATGGGCCGTGGCGCCTAACGCGCCCGGGCGGCCTGGAGGAAGGGTGATTCCAGCACGGGCGGCGGGGGAGCCTGGAAGCCGTTCGCGCGGATGGTCCCGGCGTACCAGTGGGCGCTGTCCTTGAGGCGGCGCTTCAGGGTCGCGAAGTCCACGTGCACCAGGCCGAAGCGCTGTTCATAGCCGAAGCCCCACTCAAAGTTGTCCATCAGGGACCAGACGTAGTATCCCCGCAGGTCCGCGCCCCGGTCCATGGCCCTGCGGGCGTGCGCCAGGTGGTCGCGGAGGAAGGCCACGCGCTCCGCGTCGTGGACGGCGCCGTCCGCGCCGGGCGCGTCGGCGCGGATGGACATCCCGTTCTCGGTGACGTAGAGGGGCATGCGCCCGTAGCGCCGGGTGAACTCCACCAGCAGGCCTTCCAGGCCGGCCGGAAAGACCTCCCAGCCGGGCATGTCCTGCCTGGGGGCGCCTTCGGGGATGGGGGCCCGGGCGAATTCCAGGGGCCCCAGCTTCGGATCGGCCGTGGTGCGGTAGGGCGCGTAGTAGTTCAGGCCGGCGAAGTCCAGGGGCTGGCGGATGTCCGCCAGGTCGCCGGGCCGGACCTCGGGCACGTCCGCGCCGGTCCATTCCCAGGCCCGGGCGGGATACTCGCCCTTCAGCAGGGGCAGCAGCCACCAGTCGTTCCACGCCGTCCAGTGCCTTTCGCCGGCCTCCAGGTCCTCGGGGCGTCCGGGCGTCGGCCAGATGGGGTCCATGGAAAGGGCCAGGCCGACCTGGATGGGACGCGGCGCGGCGGCGCGCATGGCCTGGGCCGCCAGGCCGTGGCCCAGGAGGAAGTGGTGGATGACCTGGTTGAGCACCTTCCTCCCCTCGCGGCGGCCGGGCGCGTGCACGCCCAGGCCGTAGCCGTGGGTGGCGGCCACCTGGGGCTCGTTGAGCGTGGCCCAGAGGTCCACCCGGTCGCCCAGGCGGCGGGCCATCCGGCCGGCGTACTCGGCGAAGGCCCGGGGCGTCCCGCGCCCGGCCCAGCCCCCTTCGTCCTCCAGGGCCTGGGGAAGGTCCCAGTGGTAGAGCGTCAGGTTGGGGCGGATGCCGGCCTGAAGCAGCGCGTCCACCAGGCGCTCGTAGAAGTCGAGGCCTTTCGCGCTCAGCTCCCCCCTTCCCCCGGGCTGGAGCCTCGGCCAGGAGGGGGAAAAGCGGTAGGATTTCAGGCCCAGGCCCGCCATCAGGGAAATGTCCTCGCGCCAGCGGTGGTAGTGGTCGCAGGCCGTCGCCGGGCTGTCCCCGTTGCGGATGATGCCGGGCCTGCCCGAGAAGGTGTCCCAGATGGAAACCCCCCTGCCGTCCTCGGCCACCGCGCCCTCGATCTGGAACGCCGAGGTGGCCGCGCCCCAGAGGAATCCCTCCGGAAACGAAATCCATTCGCTAGTGCCCATGTCTCCCTCCCCGGATGGCCGGCGCCGCCGGATTGCAGTTGTATGAAATTGTTTTCATATTTATGAATCTAGACGGCCCGGGGCGCCGCGTCAACACCCATGCGCCCCTTCCCGCCTCCCCGGGCCCTTCCGGCGGCCTCACTGGAACTTGACGTTGTCCACCCTCAGGTCGTAGGGCGTTGTCGCCGAGGTGGAGGCGTTGACCTCGAACTGGACGGCCCCCACGCGGGTCGCGTCGAAGGTCTGGGCACCGGCCCACACGGGCTGGGCGAAGGCCGGCGACATCCCCGCCGTGGGGAAGTAGACCGACAGGGTGTGCCAGGCCGAGTCCGCGGGCGTGAAGGAATACTGGTAGTACCCGTAGTCCGTCACGTAGGGCGTGATCAGGGCCACGGTGTAGGACGTGCCCGGCGAGGCCGAGGAATAGTCGAAGGTCAGCTCCTGGCCGGGCGCGTAGGGGGTCACGTCCGTGGAGGGCCCCTGGGCGGCCGATCCTCCCGCGACCAGTTCCAGGGCCAGCTCGCAGAAGGGATAGTTGCTTCCCGAGGACTGCGCCTCCACCCCACGGATGCGGGCGCAGGTGGCGCTGCCGTTTCCGGGCGCAGAACCCGACGTGCCCGTCCAGGGGTAGCTGTCCATGGTGCTGCCGAAGCAGTCCCTCAGGGTCAGGACGCCGCCGTAATTCCAGTCGGTCTGGTCGTTGCCGGACCCGTTCTCAAAATCCGCCACCAGGCCGGTGTGCGAGGGAGGCGCGGCGGAGCTTCCGCCCCCGAAGGTGACGTTGTCCACGCACAGCCCGTAGGGGATGGCGGCCGAGGTCGAGGCCACCACCCCGAACTCGATGGCCCCGACCTGGTTTTCGGTGAAGGGCCTGGCCGTGAAGCAGGGCGACTGGGAGAACTGCGGGCTGTTGGAGGCCCCCGGGAAGTACACGCTCAGGGTGTGCCAGTTGGTGTCCATGGGCCGGAAGGTGTAGGAGTAGTAGCCGTAGTCCGAGACATTGGGCGTGATCAGGGAGACGGTGTAGGTGACCCCGGCCATGGCGGACTTGTAGTCGAAGGTGAGGGCCTTGTTGGGGCAGTAGGACGTCACGTCCACCGCGGGGCCTGCCACGCCGGAGCCGCCCGGGGTCAGCTCCATCACCAGCTGGCAGTAGGGGTAGTTGGACCCCACCGACTGCGCGATGGTGCCGCTGATGCAGCCCGCATAGTTGCTGGTGCCGTAGGCGCCGCCGGACGTGCCGGAGCCGGCCGTCCAGGGATCGGGGCTGATCGTGCTGCCGTAGGAGTCCACGTTGACGCTGATGGCGCCGTTGTTCCAGTAGGTGACGTTGTTGGCGCCGTTGTTCTCGAAATCCTGCACCATGGACCCGTGCCCGCCCGGATTGGCCGTGGGGGTCGCGGTGGGCGTGGGCGTCGGCGTCGGCGTGGAACCGAGGACCGATCCCTGGGTGGGGGTGGCGGTGGCGCTCACCACCGGGGTGGCCGAGGCGCTGGGCCGCGGGGTGGCCGTGGCCACCGGACCGCTGGGGGGGATGGAGCGGAAAAAGGTGCTGAGCGGATCATGCGGGTTGCTCCGGCTGGGAGCGTCCAACCACAGGGGAAACGCGTGCAGCTGTCCCAGGCCGACGGCCAGGCCCAGCGTGAGCAGGAGCAGCCCCAGCCCCTTTTTTCCCCGGTTCCCCCTCATGGTCATCCCCCAAAGCTTGTTGTCAGGCCCGAAAGCACCTGGTAGCGAAACCTGAAATGATATAATAAGAACGTTCTCACATTTATTTTATCCGATATTTGTCATAATTATAGTATTTATTGTCAATGAGTTCGTTCTCTTTGATTCAAAATATGGTGCTTTTTGAACCAATATTTGACTTCTATAATATGCTTATTTGATCAGGACCACTTTCAGGATGGTTCTGGCCAGGGCCCCCCGGGAATCGCGCGTCTCCAGCTCCACCAGGTAGATGCCCGAGGCATAGGATCTCTTACCCAAGCTCCAGGCCAGGCGACGGCAGCCGGCCGGGGCCCGCCAATCCGCCACCAGTTCGCCCGCCTCGTCGTAGACCCTGGCCTGCACCGGGCTGGAAGCCGGAGCGGCCAGCACCAGGTCCAGTTCCCGGTCCCCCGCCCCCGCCGGATTGGGGGCCGCCACCACCCCCCGCAAAGGATCGGCCTTGGGATCCACCACGCTCACCGTGTCTGTCAGCACGCTCTCCCCTCC
>JAJYGY010000059.1 GCA_021790555.1 bacterium | reverse complement strand
ACACCCTTCAAATAAGCCACCGGGTCTTCCACCCGTTCCAAATGGCCGGAAGACAAGACCGTGGACGCCCACTGTCTACAGGCCTTCGGGATCCCTCCCCTGAGGCCCGGCTGCCCCAGGAAGAAGCGGGCCCGGGGTTGTCTGACCTGAAGGGTTTTCAAGGATGCCTTGTCCCGTGCCATTCCCGCGACTTCTGATTGGGGGAATGTCTTGCGCAAGCAAGGAAGGAGGTCCCCCGATCCAAGGTCCAGCAAGTGTTCCTTGCCGGAGGCCTGCCCTTCCAGTTCCTCCCGCAGGATCTTCAGTTCCAAGGCCCTTTCAGGCGAGGTCTCAATGCCCTTGGGCTCAAGTTGCAACGGCCGTCTCACCACCACGGATCCTCGGAAAAGGCTAAAGGGGGAATTCGGCCCGGCGATCCCTGTAGGATTGGAACAATATCTTCTGCGATCCCAGGTGGCAAGCAAAAACGCAAGACTCTTGGCCTTGCCGTATCGCCTTCGGGCGAGCCATGCCGACCTGGACATTTGGGCGGGGTTGCCTTATTCTCGGGACGCCCGTCCCAGAGGGACGGAACCCACGCAGCTTCGAGGCCGGTGTTTGAAAGAGAACTTCTTTTCCATCGTCATCCCGGTGAAGGCCTACAACGCCTACTGCGAGGAGAGCCTGGGTACCTGTTCCCGCCTGTACCCGGACCAGGAGATCCTGTTTTCACCGGACGAGCCCTGCCGGGTCCCCTTTGCTGGGGTGACGGTGCTGCCTTCCGGACCAGTGGGGCCCTCCTACAAGCGGGACCTGTGCATGCGCCAGGCCCGGGGCGAGGTGCTGGCCTTCCTGGACGACGACGCCTACCCGGAGAAGGGCTGGCTGGAGGCGGCCGAGGAGATCTTCGCCGACCCCCAGGTCGCGGCCGTGGGGGGCCCGGCCGTCACCCCGCCGGCGGACAGCCCGGAACGCTGGGCCAGCGGGCTGGTGTACCAGTCCTTCCTGGTGGGGGGGCCCCACGGCTTCCGCTACGTCCCCCGGGCGGCCAGGCTGGTGGACGATTATCCCACCTGCAACCTTTTGGTGCGCCGGGACGTCATGCTTTCCATCGGGGGGTTCGACACGGGATTCTGGCCCGGCGAGGATACCGTGGCCTGCCTGAAAATTGTCCATGACCTCAAGAAAAAAATAGTGTATAGTCCTCGGGTTCTTGTGTACCACCACCGACGTTCCATGTACGGTGGACACTTGAAACAGGTAAAAAGTTACGCCCTGCACCGCGGGTTCTTCGTGAAGCGCTTCCCCAAAACTTCCCTGCGGCCTTCCTATTTTCTTCCCAGCCTGCTGCTGGCGGGAGCCGTTTTCGGTTGGCTTCCGGCCGTTTTTTGGCGTCCGTGGATTCTCCTTTGGCTCGCCGGCATGGGCTTTTACGCCCTGGCGGCCGTTTTTCAGGGGCTGGTGTCGATCGGCCAGGCCCCCAGCGACCTGCGCGGATGGAGCCTCTTCTCCCGCGTGGTTTCCGGGATCGCGGCCACCCATTTCGCCTACGGTTTCTTCTTTTTAAAGGGGTTGTTCTCCCCTTCGCTCAGCGAACAGAAGCCCGCTGTCTGACGTCCAGGCAGGTCCTCCGGCTTGCCCGGGTCGACGGCCCATTTTGGGGGGTATTCATGGCGGCAGCAAAGAAACCGAGAAGGCCCAGGAAGTCGTCCGGCGCGGCGGCGAAGCCGGCCCCGGTGGAAACCTCCCAGCCGGCCCGGCGCGGGGCCAACAAGGGCCTGATCGTGGCGATCGCGGCCGCGGTCGTGGTCGCCCTTCTGGGCGAGGCCTTTTTCGTCGCCAAAAAGAAGGAAGCCGCCCGCCTGGACCTCATGCGCTTCGGCAACCTGGTGCCGCACGGCCAGTGCCTGGGCCCGGCCGCCTTTTACGGCGACCAGCAGGGCAACCTGGACTTCATCGACGTGGTGGAGGTCGGCAAGTACCGCCTGAGAAGGTTCGATTCCGACCTGAACCTCCTGGGGACCTACGACCCCACCAAGCCGGACGAAATGCTCAAGAACCCGG
Organism: bacterium; assembly: GCA_021790555.1. Lineage (GTDB taxonomy): Bacteria > Oederibacteriota > JAJYGY01 > JAJYGY01 > JAJYGY01 > JAJYGY01. Next base: position 3,071 of record JAJYGY010000059.1, on the reverse strand, counting down.
CGGCCGTCACCGAGGATTCGTCCGGGAACATCTACATCCTGGAAGGGGACGGCAGCGGCATCAAGGTCCTTTCCGACAAGCTTAAGTACGAACGCACCATCCCCATCAAGCCGGGCCAGACCACCTCCATGGACATGGATTCCAAGGGCATGATCGACGTGGTCTACAAGAACCTCAACGAGATCATCCCCTACGGCACCGACGGAACCGCGGGCCAGGCCTTCGGGGCCCCCGGAAGCAAGAGCGGCGAGCTGGCCGCCCCCTCCAAGCTGATCGTGGCTCCGGACGGGAACGACGTGGTGATGGAATCCACGGCCGTCGGGCCGAGGGTCAAGATCCTGTCGCCGGCCCACAAGATCCTGCGGCAGTTCTACATCGACCCCTCCCTCAGCAATCCCTGCATGGGCCTGGACGCCGACGGGCACCTCGTGTTCAACGACATGCCGGGGCAGCGGGGCATCCTGGTCTACGACTACAAGAACGGCGACCTGCTGTGCAACGAGAACATCACCCAGGACAACATCGACGTCATCAGCCCGGGCGGCATCGGCTCCGACAAGTTCACCGGCGCCATCTATATCCACTGCGGCGCCGGACTGATGGAGTGCCGCCTGGTGCACCACAAGGAACCGGCCGCCAAGAAGTAAGGGTCTGGCGGCCCCGTCCTTCCCCTGGAGGGGTTTTCCCGTTCGGACACTTTCTTTACAGGATCATGGCCAAACAAGAACCTGAACCCCGCCCTTCCCTGATGCAAAAGCTTCGCGCCCCGCTCCTGGTGCTGGGCGCCGCCGCCGTGGTGGCCGGCCAGTGGATCCTGTTCTCCGGGCGCCTGGCGCCCGGGGTCTACGTCACCCTGGCCGGCGCCCTCGCCTTCGCCCTGGTCGTGTTCCCGGTCGGCGACATGCTGGCCCGCCTGGGACGGGCGCTGAAGGCCGCGCGGGCCTCCGCGCCGCGCGCCCGGACACGCCCCGGCGGCCCCGCCGCCGCTCCCCCCAGGGCAGGCCGGTCCCTATCCCCGGCCGTGAAGGATACGGCCGCTCCCTGGACCCGGGTGCTCAGTCCCTTCCGGGCCGAATCCCTTTCCTTCTCAAGCCTCTGGCTGCTCCTGCCCGCCGGTCTGCTGGCCGCCCTTTCCCAGCCCTACATCCAGAAGGGCAGCAACACCGTGGCCCTCCCGCTCCTGTTCGGGGCGGTCCTCCTGGTGGCGGTCTGCTTCCAGGAGAGCGGCAAGCCCATCGTCGTCCCCAACCTCAACCACAACTTCAGGATGCTGGGCCTGCTGCTGCTGGCCCTGCCCTTCCAGGCCTACGGCGTGGTCGTGCTGTGGCGCTACGCCCACGTGATGCGGGGATTCCTGGTCGTGGTGGCGGCCAGCGCCTACATGATCCTGGTGCTGTCCAAGTGGAAACCCTTCGCCGGGAGCGACGGGCGTCCGATCGACGCGCCATTCCGCCATTCCGTCCCCGCCCCGTTCTTCGGCCCCAGGGTCTGGGCCGTCAAGGGCGGGATCCTGCTGGCCTGCCTGGCCTGCCTCTACCTTTCGCGCAGCATCTTCCTTTCCGCCAACTCCCTGCTGGTGGTCCTGCTCGGCTTCGCCTCCATCGCACTGCTGCTGGCCAGCTTTCCCTGGCTGCCCTGGGGCGCCCTGGAGGCCCCGGCCGTCCCTGCCAGGCTGCGGGCGCCCCTGGCCCTGGCCGCCCTGACGGGGGCCTTCCTCCTCGGCCTGACCGGGCAGAACAGCATCGAAGCCGGCCGCCTCTCGCAGGGCCTGCTCTGGATCCTGGCCGGCGGCATCGTGCTGATCCTGGGCGTCAGTCCCTTCCGCGAGGGGGATTCCTTCTGGGGCGGCCGGGTCGACGAATCCGGCGCCTGGACGCGCAAGGCTGAAATCTTCTGGGTGCTGGCCCTTTTCCTGGTGGCCTTCGGATTCCGGTTCTGGCACGTCGGCACCTTCCCGCTGGGCACCGAGGGGGACGAGGCGGCCGGCGGCATCTGGGGCTGGTACGCCATGACCGGCCAAGTGGAGAACCCCTTCGTCTCGGCCAACGTGCCCCTGCCATTTTTCTCGGTCACCGGCGCCATCTTCAAGTTCTTCGGCCTCAGCGTGACCACCATGCGGATGCACGTGGTCATCTTCGGCACGCTGTCGGTCCTGACGACCTACTTCCTGCTGCGGCTGTGGTTCGGCCGCTGGCCGGCCTTCCTGGCCACCCTGCTGATGTCCTTCAGTTACTGGCACCTCCACTTCAGCCGCTTCGGCCACTACAACATCGAGCAGGTCTGCATGCAGATGGTGGCCTTCTACTTCGTCTTCCGGGGCCTCAAGACCGGGCGTTTCTGGCCCTACGTCCTGGGCGGCGTCGGCTTCGGGCTGGCCATGCAGGCCCACCTGGCCAGCCGGCTTCTGCCTTTCGAGGCCATCGCCTTCCTGGTCTTCCTGTTCGCCTCCCGCCGCGACATCCTGGCCCGGCACCTCCCCGGCCTGCTGGCCTTCATGCTGGCCTCCTGGGCCGTGGCCGCGCCCCCCCTGTGCTACTGGTTCCGGGTGACCAGCATCTCCATGGGCCGCGTCGCCAGCGTCTCGATCTTCGACCGCGCCAACACCAACGCCCCCTCCGACGCCATCGACGGGTTCGTGGCCAACTGCAAGAATTCCATGCTGATGTTCAACGACACCTCCGACACCCGCCCCCGGGACAACCCCCTGGCCCCGGACAAGATCCTGGAACATTGGACCGCCATCCTTTTCGCCCTGGCCTTCCTCTACGTGCTCTACCATTGGCGAAATCCCGTCCATTTCTTCATCCTGGCATGCTTTTTCGGCAACCTGTCCGCGTCCATCTTCTCGGTGGAATCGCCGCAGACCCTCAGGACGGCGGGCAACATATCCATCGTCTTCTGTTTCATCGCGGCCATGCTCTGGGACGTGCGGCGGGCCTTTCTGGGCCTGGGGCGCCGCGCCGGCGCGGTGCTGTTCGCCCTGATCCTGGTGCCGGCCTTCGTGTTCTTCTCCTACCGCAGCGCCTACGCGCTTTTCGTCGGCCGCAAGGACCTGGCCTACGAGATCGGAA
>JAJYGY010000075.1 GCA_021790555.1 bacterium | reverse complement strand
CGCCGTAGATCACCGGCACCGGCGCGCGGCCGACGCGCAGGTAGGCCGGCCCGTCGTGCTCGACTACCGCGCGCGTGGCGGCCCGCGTGCTCGGCTCATCCGCCGGCACGACGACGGCGAACCCGGGCAGCGCGCAGGCCAGCGCGATGTCCTCGACCGCCATCTGCGACGGGCCGTCCTCGCCGATGCTGATCCCGGCGTGGCTGCCGACCAGCTTCACGTTCAGGTGCGGAAAGGCCACGCCCATGCGGATCTGGTCGAATGCGTTGCAGAGGAGGAAGGCCGCGAAGCTGGCCGCGGAAAGCACGAAGCAGGTGACGATGTAGGAGGAGCCCCAGCCCTTTTCCTGGCCCTGGGAAAGCCCCAGCAGGAAGGACACCAGGAAGGTGGAGAGGAACAGGAAGCCCCACAGGTCGAAACGCTTGGCGCTGCCCGGAAGCGGCGTGTCGGACCTCAGAAGCACCGCGGCCAGCAGAAGCCCCACGATGCCGATGGGCAGGTTGACCATGAAGATGGAGCGCCAGCCCAGGCTCTGGGTGAGATAGCCCCCCAGGGTGGGGCCGAAAGCCGGCCCCATGATCACGCCCACGCCCCAATAGCCGATGGCTTTGCCCCTTTCCTCGGCCGGAAAAACATCCGATACCATGGCCATGCCCGTGGGAGTGATGGCCCCCCCGCCCAAGGCCTGCAGCACCCGCGCCGCGATCAGGGCGGGCAGGTTCCAGGCAAGGCCGCACAACACCGAGCCGGCCGTGAACACGGCCAGGCTCCAGAGGTAGAGATTCTTCTTGCCCAGGTGTCCGCCCAGCCAGGTCGTCAGAGGCATCAGCGTGGCGAAGCTGAGCATGTAGCCCGTCACCACCCATTCGATATCGTCCACCGAGGCCCCGAAATCAGCCATGATGGGCGGCAGGGACACGTTGACGATGCTGGTGTCCAACGCCGCCATCATCGTCCCGATCATCACGATCAGCAGCACTTCCCATTTGTAGCGGTCCAGGGACCCCACCACGGGGGCCTGGGGGTCCGAAACGAGCCGGGGCCTGGCCATGACTTGCTCCTCCTTGTCCCTATTCCGCGGCCGCGGCGGCATTTACGCCGTGGGCCGGGCCATGCACCGGTTTTTTGGGCAGCGGCAGCGCGGCCACCACCCCCACGGCCACCAGGACCGCGGCCACCAAAAAGGCGTCGTCAAAGCCGGCCACCGCGGCCCTCTGGCCCAGGTGCCGGCCCAGGACCGCGCCGGCCACCCGCAGGCTGTCCGCGTGGTTCAGTCCCAGGCCCCGGGCCGAGGCCGCCACCCGGCCCAGCGAATCGGCGAAGGCCGGGTCGCCCGCCTTCAGCGCGGCGGCGTAGGCCGCGGCGTGGAAGGTGGTGCGGTGGCTGAGCACCGTGGTGAGCAGGGCGATGCCCACGGAACCCGAGACCTGCATGTTCACGTTGAGCATGGCGGCGGCCATGCCGGTCTTGCGCGCCGGAACCGAATTCATCGCCGCGGCGATCACCGGGGCCATCAGGAGCCCCATGCCCACGCTGCGGATCATCTGCGGATAGATGATGTCCCACAGCGGGGTGGTGACGTCCACGTCGAAATAAAGGTAGAGCGAATAGGCGCACAGCACCAGCCCGATGAAGCTGGGCAGGAAAGGCCCTACCTTGTCCCCCAGGCGGCCCGAGACCGGCATCACCGCCGCCACCAGCAGCGAGGCCGGCAGCATGATCAGGCCGCATTGCAGCTCGTCGTAGCCCGCCAGGTTCTGCAAAAACAGCGGCACCAGGAAGGTGCCCCCGAACAGGGCCACCGAGCGCACGAAGTTCATCACCATGCTGGCCGCGAACACCGGGTGCTTCAGCAGGCCCAGGTCCATGATGCCGTCGCCCTTCACCTGCAGTTCCACCAGCAGGAAGCCGACCAGGCCCAGCCCGGCCAGCCCCCAGCACGAAAGGAGGAAGGTCGAGCCCCAGCCCTTGTCCTCCCCCTTGGAAAGCCCCAGCAGAAAGCTGACCAGGAACAGGGTGAGGAAGGCGAACCCCCAGGCGTCGAAGGGCCGCCTCTGGCTTTCGTGCGGCACGTCGGGCTTCAGCAGGATGCCGGCCAGCAGCACACCCAGGATCCCGATGGGCAGGTTGACGGTGAAGATGGACCGCCAGCCGAAGGCGTTGGTGAGGTAACCTCCCAGGGTCGGCCCCACGGCCGGCCCGGCGATGACCCCCATGCCCCAGTAGCCGATGGCCTTGCCGCGCGTCCTGGGCGGGAAGACCTCCGTGATCATGGCCATGCCCGTGGGCGTGATGGCGCCCCCGCCCAGGGCCTGCAGCACCCGGGCCGCGATCAGGCTGGGCAGGTTCCAGGCCAGGGCGCAGGCCAGCGACCCCCCCGTGAACAGCACCAGGGCCCACAGGTAGAGCCGCTTGTGGCCCACGTGATCGCGCAGCCAGCTGGTCATGGGCATCAGGGCGGCGAAGGCCAGCATGTAGCCCGTCACCACCCACTCGATGTCCTGCAGCTGAGATCCGAAGTCGGCCATGATCTTCGGGATGGAAACGTTGACGATGCTGGAATCCAGCGTGGCCATGCAGGTGCCGACCATCACCACGGCCATCACCCGCCAGGCGTACCTCTCGTCGCCGGCCTGCTCCTGCCCCTCGCCCCGCATGTCTGCCCCCACGCGTCTTCGCGTTGAGGCCGCCGACCCGCGCGGCCTCGGAGGTTGTCGTGCCGGGCTCCGGGCGCCCGGCCCCGCCCGCTAATGCACCCGGATACGGACTTCCACGGACTGCCCCACCCTCAGGGTCGTGCCCGGGTGCGGGTCCAGCTTCACCTTGATGGGAATGCGCTGCACCAGCTTGATGAAGTTGCCCGACGTGTTCTCCGTGGGGATGAGCGAGAAACGCGACAGGGTGGCCTGGCGTATCTCCTCCACCTCGCCGGTGAGGCTGCCGCCCTCGTCGATGCTGATGTCCACCTTCTGCCCCAGCCTGACGTCGCCCACCTCGGTCTCCTCCAGGTTGGCGGCCACCCAGGCGTCGGCCATGTCGGCCACGGTGACGGCCGTCTGCCCGGTCTCTATCATGTCGCCCACGTCCACGGACTTCTGCACCACCACGCCGTCCATGGGGCTCTTCAGGTAGGTGTCGTCCAGGGCGATCTGGGCCAGCTTCTCCTCGGCGTCGGCGGTCTGGGCGGCCGAACGGGCCTGGTCCAGCTGGCGCTCCGACACGCCGCGCTGCGCCGCCAGCTGCGAAATGCGTTTCAGTTCCCTTTCGGCCAGGTCGGCCTGGGCCGTGGCCCTCTCCAGCTGGGCCTGGGCCGTGCCGTGGTCCAGCTCCACCAGCACCTCGCCCTTGGTCACCGGGTCCCCCTCGGAGACGGCCACCTTGATCACCTGGCCGCCCTGTCCCTGCGGGGCCAGGCGCACCAGCGTGGCGTCCACGCGGGCGTCGTCGGTGGAGACGTAGGGGTGGAAGTAGAAGAACCAGACGGCCACGCCCAGCAGGGCCGCGGCCAGGGTGGCCCAGCCCGTCTGGACGGCCCGGGGGTGCTTCCACCAGGCCTGGGCCGGGGCGTGCGGGGCCGCGTGCTGCGGCGCGTGCGCGGCAGCCTGGGCGGCCGGGCGGTTCTGGGGTGCGGAAGAAGGCTTTGCCATGAAGAATCCTTTCGTCAAAGGGATGGTCTTTCGGCGCCGGGCCGCCTACCTGCGCCTGGGCCCGGCCTCCGGCGACCGGGGGCCTTTCCTGGAATCCGGGCAGAACCCGGAGAGTATCTTGTCCAGCAACCTCAGCAGCTCGCCGCGCTCCTGGCGGTTCAGCCTGGCCGTCATCCTGACAGCCAGTCCGTCGTAAAGCTTACGCACTTCCCTGGAAAGGGGTTTCCCTTTCTCCGTCAGGCTCAGCTGCCAGCGCCGGCGGTCGGTGGGATGCTCGTCCTCCTTCACCAGGCCCCTTTTCACCAACTGGTCCACCATCCTGCACACCGCGGCGGGATCGCCTTCCGTGGACCTGGAAAGGTCGGCCAGCGAACCGGCCCCCTTCTTTTCCAGGTGGTAGAGGATATGGGCCTGCTTGGGATGGATGCCCAGGGGCTTCATTTCCTGGATGGCCGCCAGTCCCAGGACCCTCTTCAGCTTCCCTATTTTTTCAAGTGCCTCCAGCACGGCTTCCTCCACCCCGGGACCCCGGGGAAGTTTCCTGGATGGATCAATAATTGATGGATCAATCATTGATAGGTCAAGGATAGGGAGGGGGCCGGCAAAAGTCAAGCGGAAAACCGGGCGGGACCCTGCGGGGAATTTTGGTGACCCGGGGGAGATTCGAACTCCCGACCGCCGGATTAGAAATCCGGTGCTCTATCCAGCTGAGCTACCGGGTCACGGAGGGAAAATCACGAAAAAGGACTGATTTTAAAGCACAATTTGATTTTCCGTTTCCCAGGTGTTTACGCCACCTGGGTTGCCTTTGGGTCAAACCTTTCATATTCCTTTCTTACTCGATGAACTGCGGCCAGCCTGTCAGCCCGGTCAATGCGGTTGTAGCGCCTGAACATCGAGTCGGTCTTGTGCCCGGTAATCGACATGATCGTGGCCTGGTCCACCCCGGCCTTCCTCATGTGGGTCACCGCGCAATGCCGCAGGTCGTGGAAACGGAAGTCCTCAATTTCCGCCCGTCGGCAGGCAGCATTGAAAGCGGTCTTGACATCCCCTACCGGACGACCATTGAGGGTAAACACATTCGGACACCCCAACACACGAGGCAAGCCCCTCAGCATTTGCTGGAGGCCATCGTCCAAAGGGACCTCCCGCTCCTCCTTGGTCTTCGTGTCCATGGCACCAAGGAGAATGACGCCGCCCTTGAGATCAATCTGGTCCCACCGCAAGCCCAGCAACTCTCCACGGCGCATGCCAAGAAAGTAGGCCATCTGCACGATCGGCTTCAGGTGCTCCGTACAATGAGCAAGGAGCTTCTGGAACTCTTCGTGGGTCAGCACCCGGTCCCTGGCATTGTGTTCCTTGAAGAGCTTCAACCCCAGGAGCGGATTGCGGTCGATCACACGGTTGGCCAAGGCGCGGCCTACAATCGTCTTGAGGCACGCGATGTAGCGGTTCAAGGTGGTTTCCTTCAACGGTCGCTTCCGACCTTCCGGCCCGAA
>JAJYGY010000229.1 GCA_021790555.1 bacterium | reverse complement strand
TCGCCGACGGGGACCTGGCCGCCCGCGTAGGGGCCCTGGTACGCGCCGTCCTGGGGGTAGTGACCGGCGGGCGGGTAGCCGGGCGGGCCCGGGGCGGCGGCCCCACCAGGGCCGGCGGGCCGGGGAGGCCAGCTCCTTCAGCCGGCGGCGCAGCAGGTGGGCGTAGAACAGGGACACGGCCAGGCCGTCGGAAAAGCCCTCCAGGACGCGGGCGTGGCGGGCGCAGTAGCCCCCGCTTTCGGTCAGGCGGTCCCAGTTGGCGCCGTCGGTGACCCCTTCATAAAGGTAGGAATCGAGGAAGCTCTTGACGCTCTCCAGCGCCTGCGCGCAGACCGGGCAGCCCGGTCTTTTCAGCTGGTCCAGCAGGTTGAAATAGGCGGTGTGTTTTTCCACTTGCGCCCCGGCCTAAGTTGCAAGATAAGGGTTTTCGCGCCCTGCCCGGCGCCTTTGGAAGCCGACAACCCGCCACTCGGAATCCGCGCCATGAAATACGTCTATATCGCCCTCTTCGGCCTGGCCGGCGTGTTTTCGCGCTACTTCGCCGGGGCCTGGGTGAGCCGGCACTGGGTCTCTTCGTTCCCCTGGGGAACCTTCCTGATCAACATCAGCGGCTCCTTCGTCATCGGCGTGGTCTTCGTGCTGGGCTCCGAGCGGGCCTTCCTGACCCCGGACGTGCGCACCGGCCTGCTGGTGGGCCTGCTGGGGGGCTACACCACCTTCTCGTCCTACTGCCTGGACTCCAGCCGCCTGCTGGAGAACGGCGAGTGGCACCGGGCCGCGTCCTACTTCCTGCTCAGCCCCCTGCTGGGCCTGGCCGCGGCCTTCGCCGGGCTGGCCCTCACCCGCACCCTCCTGAGAGGATGACATGGCCTACCGCGACCTGAAGGGCAACCACATCCTGCTGCGCGTCTTCCTGGGGGAATCCGACAGGGACGGGCACGAGCTGCTCTACCTCAGCATCATGAAAAAGGCCCGTGAAATGGGCCTGGCCGGCTGCACGGTGCTGCGCGGCATCGCCGGATTCGGGGCCAGCAGCGTCATCCATTCGGACTTTCCCGTGGAATTCTCGCGCGACCTCCCCATTGTCATCGAGGTCTCGGACACCCGCGAGCGCACCCGGCGCTTCCTGAAGGCCGTCGAGCCCATGCTGTCGGGCGCCCTGGTGACGGAGGAGAAGATCCGCGTGATCCACTACCGCCACGCCCCCAAAAAGCCGCCGCGGCCCAGGGCGCCACGGCGTTGACGCCAAGTTACCAGAGGCCCCCGGGATTGGCAAGGGCGGGACGCCCCTTCCTCAAGGACCTTCCATGACCAAAGTCGCCTTCCTCGGCCTGGGCGCCATGGGCAGCGCCATGGTGCCCAACCTGCTCAAGGCCGGATTCGCCGTGGCCGTGCACAACCGCACCCGCGAAAAGGCCGCCCCCCTGCTGCACCTGGGCGCCACCTGGGCCGAAAGCCCCGCCCAGGCGGCCCGGGGGGCCGGTTTCGCGGTCACCATGCTTTCCGACGACTCCGCCCTTTCCGGCGTGTGCCGGGGGCCGGAAGGCCTGCTGGAGGGCCTGGGCGCCGGGGTGCCGCACCTTTCGATGTCCACGGTTTCGCCCCTGCTGGTGGAGGCCCTGGCGGAAGAGCACCGGCGCCGGGGCTCCGTCCTGCTGGGCTCGCCCGTGTTCGGCCGGCCCGACGCGGCCGCGGCGGCCCGCCTGTGGATCTGCCTTTCCGGCCCGGCCGAGGCGCGGCGCCGGGCCATGCCCCCGCTTCAGGCCATGGGCCAGAAGGTCTTCGAGTTCGGCGAGGACCCCGCCGCCGCCCACCTGGTGAAGCTGTGCGGCAACTTCCTGCTGGCTTCGGCCGTGGAGGCCATGTCCGAGGCCTTCGTGCTGGGCCAGAAACGCGGCATCCCCCGCGCCTCCCTGCACGAGCTGTTCAGCTCCACCATCTTCCCCGGCCCGGTGCACCAGGGTTACGGGGCCCGGGTGGCCGGCGACGCCCACCAGCCGGCCGGCTTCAAGCTTTCGCTGGGCCTGAAGGACGTCTCGCTGGCCCTGGCCGAGGCCCGCCGCGCCGAGGTGCCCATGCCCATGGCCTCGCTGTGCGCCAACCAGCTGCTGGCCGGCCTGGCCAAGGGCCGGGGCGAGATGGACCTTTCGGCCCTGGTGCTGGAAGCCGCCGACAACGCCGGCCTGGGCGGGGCCTGAGGCGGCCCTGGCCCTTGCCTTTCAGGTTTCGAACCTGTAAATTCTCTGGACCAAACGCGGAACGCCCGGCCCCGAGAAGGCGCCGGGAACCCCTTCCGCCCCCGATCCGACATCCGCGATCCGAAACCAACGGATTGCCGCCTTCCAGGAGTTCCCCTTGCATCCCTACCGAACCCACACCTGCGGCCAACCCCGCAAGGATCAGGTGGGAAGCCAGGTCCGGATTTCCGGCTGGATCCACCGCAAGCGCGACCACGGCCAGCTCCTGTTCCTGGACCTGCGCGACCACTACGGCGTCACCCAGGTGGTCATCCAGCCCGACAAGGGCTTCTTCGACCAGGCCACCCACCTCAAGCCCGAATCCGTGGTCACGGTCACCGGGACCCTGGTGGCCCGTTCTCCCGAAACGGTCAACCCCAAGATGCCCACCGGCGAGGTGGAGCTGGTGGCGGATGAGTTCACGGTCCAGTCGCAGGCCGACACGCTTCCCTTCCAGGTGGCCGAGGACGACGGCACGGGCGAGGCCCTGCGCCTGAAGTACCGCTTCCTGGACCTGCGCCGCGAGAAGCTGCACATGAACGTGATGCTGCGTTCGCGGATCATTTCCTCCATCCGGCGGCGCATGACCGAGATGGGCTTCGCCGAGTTCCAGACGCCCATCCTCACCTCCAGCTCACCCGAGGGCGCCCGCGACTTCATCGTGCCCTCGCGCCTGCACCCGGGCCGGTTCTACGCCCTGCCCCAGGCGCCCCAGCAGTTCAAGCAGCTGCTGATGGTGTCGGGCTTCGACCGCTATTTCCAGATCGCGCCCTGCTTCCGCGACGAGGACGCCCGGGCCGACCGCTCGCCCGGCGAGTTCTACCAGCTGGACGTGGAGATGTCCTTCGCCACCCAGGAGGACGTCTTCGCGGCCATGGAGGCCCTGCTGGTGCCGCTTTTCCGCGAATTCTCGGACTGGAAGCTGGCGGACGCGCCCTTCCCCCGCCTGCCCTGGCGCCAGGCCATGCTGAAGTACGGCTCGGACAAGCCCGACCTGCGCAACCCCCTGGAATTCCTGGAGGCCACGGACTTCGTGGGCCGCATGAGCCTGGCGCCCTTCCGCGAGGCCGTCAGGGAAGGCGGGGTGGGCAGGGTCCTGGTGGTGCCCGGGGCGGCCGAGAAGAGCCGCAAGTTTTTCGGCGACCTGGAGGATTTCATGAAGTCGCAGGGCGCGCCGGGCCTGGGCTACGTCACCTTCAAGGCAGGCGAGGCCAAGGGGCCGCTGCTCAAGTTCATGGACCCCGGGCTCCAGGACGAACTGAAGCGGCTGCCCGGGCTGGACGGGAAGGATTCGGTCTGCTTTTTCCTGGTGGGAGCCCGGGCCGAGGTGGAACCCTGGCAGCACGCCCTGCGCACGCGCCTGGGGGCCGACCTGGAGCTGGTCAGGCCCGGCGAGTTCAAGTTCTGCTGGATCGTGGACTTCCCCATGTTCGAGCGCAACCCGGACACGGGCTCCATCGAATTCTCGCACAACCCCTTTTCCATGCCCCAGGGCGGCCTGGAGGCCCTCCGGACCAGGGACCCCCTGGAGATCCTGGCCTTCCAGTACGACATCGTGTGCAACGGCGTGGAGCTGTCCTCGGGCGCCATCCGCAACCACCTGCCCGAGGTGATGGTCAAGGCCTTCGAGATCGCGGGCTACGGCGGCGAGGTGGTGGAGGAGAAGTTCGGCGGCATGATCCGGGCCTTCCGCCTGGGCGCCCCGCCCCACGGCGGCATCGCCCCGGGCGTGGACCGCATCGTGATGCTGCTGGCCCAGGAGTCCAACATCCGCGAGGTCATCGCCTTCCCCATGAACCAGCAGGCCCAGGACCTGCTGATGAACGCCCCCAACGAGGTCACGGCCAAGCAGCTGGAGGAAGTCCACATCCGCGTCTCGCTGCCGAAGGCCTGAACCCGTGCCGGCGCCCAGGACGGATCCCCGCCTGATGATGGCCGCCGAGAGGACCCTGCTGGCCTGGCTGCGCACCGGCATCGCCCTGATGGGTTTCGGCTTCGTGGTGGCCAAGTTCGCCCTCTTTCTCAGGGAATTCCGCCTCAGCCAGTCCCCGCCGGCCCCGGGCGCCGGCGGGATTTCCGTGCTTTTCGGGACGCTTTTGATCCTGCTGGGCGTCTGCGTGCACGTCGCGGCCGGGTTCCATTACCTGCGCGTCGTGCGCGGCCTGAAACAGGGCGGCGCCGGCCTGGACCGGCCTTCCCGGCTGGGCATGGGGCTGGCCCTTGCCCTGGCCCTGGCGGGCCTGGCCGTGGCGGCCTGGCTCCTGAAGGGGAGCGCCTGAAAGAAAAAGGGCGGCCGAAGCCGCCCTTTTCCGCGTCCCCTTGCGGGGATGCCACCACAACCTCGCCTGAACTGACATTGCCGCAAGCTGGCCAGCCCCATGGGCGGCCCGCTAGTCCTTCCCTTCCCGTTCGCAGTCCGCAAGGTATTTCTCCAGTTCCTCCGCCTCCTCCTCCCCCATGGCCGTGAAGGAGATCCCCGCCGCGAAGCGGCCCTGGTCGGACTGCTTTCCGGACCAGGCCACGGTCCCCAGGGCCCTGACGTACAGGGATTTTTCCGGGGCCTCCAGCTCCACCAGAAGGTGGGTGCCCTGCTTCAGCTCCCGGTCGGCCAGCAGCTGCAGGTCGCCCACCAGCTTGAAGCCGCCCTTGGAAAGGTCCTCGGTGGAGGCGGGCAGCATGTCCTTTTCCCACTCCCCCTTGGCAAGGGGCGCGGACGCCAGAAAGCGGGAATGCAGGTCGGCCGGGTCGGCGGCCGCGGGGAGGGCCTCCTTGATCTCGCGGAAGGAAACTTTCAGCCTCGACACCAGCCTCTTGTGCCGGCGCCTTTCCAGGATGCCCGGCTCAAAGGCCGGGATGGCGGAGGGATTGGAATCCATGGGATACCTGAGAAGGGGACGGGATTCACTTGCCGGCCAGGGATTCCTCGCTCATCCAGCGGTCCAGCAGCCGCGCCTGGCGGGGCTCCACCCCCAGGAAGTGCAGGCCCACGCGGTAGGTGCCGGGTTCGTCCGGCCTGGGCACGCAGCTCATGACTTCGGCCGTGAGGTCCAGGGACTCGCCGCCGCCGGGAATTTTCACCCGCATGCGCAGCACATCCATTTTGCGCAGGCGGCGCCGGCTGACCATGGCCAGTCCGCCCTGGGACAGGTCCAGGGCCTGGCCCTGCTCCCCGGCCTCCACCAGCGCCTTTTCCACTTCCGCCCATTTGGTCAGGACCTGGAAAGCCACGGACAGGCGGAGCAGAACCCTGGGATAACGGCGCTTTTCGATGAAAACATCCGCGTTTTCCATGGCCATCCTGAAACGCGTCCGTGAACGAAATCCGCCTCCACGCTCTACTTTATTATTCTACTCCCAATCGTGGCTTCAGGGTCTTGTTTTTTGAGCCCGCTCAAGTTCCGGGGCCTTTTCCAGGTCCCGCAACCGGATCCCGGCCGCCAAAAATCCGGGGTCCACGCCCAGGCAGCGCCGGAAGCTTCGCCCGGCCGGGCCGGGCCTTCCGGATTTCAGGTAGGCCAGGCCCAGGAGGTACAGTCCCAGTCCGTCCTGGCCCTGGCTTGCCAGGCGCGCCTTCAGAAGCCGCAGGGTGTCGGGATACACGCGGGTGATCCTGGCCTGGATGGGGTCGACCCCCCGGTACCAGGGCCAGGCCCCCTTCTGGGCCGCCAGTTCCCCGGGGCGGGCGAAAAGCAGGTAGCGGTCGTCGAAATAGGCCAGGCGCCAGGAAGGGTCCTTCAGCAGGGCCAGGGCCAGGCCCAGGCTGTCCCAGGTGTAGGGCGGGTTCTTGAAGCAGCGCACCAGCAGGCAGCTCATGCCGTACTTTGCCGGCACCTCCCGCCAGCCCGGGTCGCCGTCGCTGAGGATCCGGCAGTCCTGGAACACCGAATCCGGAAAATTCATGCGGCTGTCCACGAACACTCGGGTCCGGGGACACAGCCGCCAGATGAGGTAGGCGCCGTCGTCGTACAGGTTTCCCAGGCGCCCCTGGGGCGGATGGGCCGCCAGGAAATCCGCCGCGCCCACCGGGCAGTCCGAGAGGTCCGCCCCCAGGAAGGGCGCCAGGGGCCCCCGGAAGAGCAGGACGGACTGGGCCAGCCAGGCCAGGGCCAGCCCCGCCACCAGCCAGCGGCCGGCCCGCCACCGCGGGGGCGAGAACCAGGCCGGCAGGTAGGCCGCGCCGGCCAGGCAGAAGAAGGGGATGAGGCGGCGGGTGTACAGGCCCAGGCCGGCCAGGGCCAGCAGCAGCGGGAGCGCCGCCCTGCGCCGCCCCCGCCAGGCCGGGAACAGGCCCAGCGCCAGCGCCAGGACCATGGCGAAGAACCAGGGGTCCGTCCCCCAGGCCGGGGCGCGCCACTCGTTGACCCGGGCGATGACGGCCGCCTGCACGCTCGACAGGCGCGCCAGCGCCGCGTACTGGCCCCCCAGCTGGGGATTGCACAGGCTTCCCAGGAAGGCCGCGCCCAGGGCGGCCAGGGCGGGACGCCGGCTCCCCGGGCCGGGATCTTCCAGCCAGGCGCCGGCCTCGAAGAGGGCCACCAGGGCCGGCGCCAGCACCGCGCTTCCGTGGAAATTGGACCACAGCGCCGAGGCCAGGAAGATGCCGGCCAGGCGCGCCCGGCCCGCCGGCCGGCCCAGGAACCACAGCAGCCAGGCGAAGAAGAAGAAGGCGAAGACCTGGGGCCGCTCCGTCCAGAAGAAGCGGGTGGCCAGGAGCGCGGCCGAGCAGCACGCCAGGGCCTGGGCCAGGCCCGCGCCCCGGCGCAGGGCCAGGTCCAGCACCAGGGCCAGGCTTGCCAGGCCCAGCAGCACGCGCGCCAAGATGAGGTCGGGAAGGCCCAGGCTCCGGTACAGGCCCCAGGCCAGCAGGTCGTAGAGCCAGGACGCCTTCAGCCACTGGTCGCCGCCGGGCACGTAGGAAAACAGGCTTTGAGGGGGGAAACGCTTCAGCCGCCAGAGCAGCTGGCCGGACTTCAGGTGGAACCAGGCGTCGTGGTCGAAGAGGGGATGGGCCAGCTGCAGGCCGGCCCACAGGGAGAAGGCGGCCAGGGCCGCCAGGGCGGCCCACGAAACCGCCTCGTCGCGCCGGGGGGGCAGGCCGGCGCTCATCCCGTGTTCTTCAGCCCGGCGGCCAGGCCGTTGATGGTCAGGAGCACGGCCTCCTCCAGGGCCTCCTTTTCAGGCCCGCCTTCGGCGCTCCGCAGGCGCTTCAGCAGCTCCACCTGGATGAAGCTCAGGGGGTCGATGTAGGGGTTGCGCAGCAGCAGCGAGCGCCTGAGGTCCGGCTCGGATTCCAGCAGGCTGGAGGCGCCCGTCACCTGGAAGACGGCCCGGCAGGACCTTTCGTGCTCGGCGCGGAACAGGCCGAAGACGCGCGCGCGCAGGTCCTCGTCCGGCACCAGCCGGGCGTAGCGCCCGGCGATCTCCATGTCCGCCTTGGAAAGCACCATCTGGGCGTTGTCCAGCAGGGTCTGGAAGAAGGGCCACCGCCGGTACATGTCCTTCAGCATCCCCAGCCGCTCCTCCGGCCCGCCGCCGAAGGGCCCCTCCGGGTCCTCCAGGAAGGCCTCCACGGCGGCGCCCAGCCCGTACCACCCCTGCAGGGTGTGGCGGTTCTGCATCCAGGAGAAGACCCAGGGGATGGCCCGCAGCTGCGAGATGTCCTGCTCGCGCGAGCGGGCAGCCGGCCGGCTGCCGATGCGCAGGCGGCGGATGACGTCGATGGGCGTGGCCTGGAGGAAGTAGTCCAGGAACCCGGGCTGCCCGCGCACCAGCCCCTGGTAGGCCTTCACCGACCGGCCCGCCAGGGTGGTCATGACCCGGCCCCAGTCCGCCTCGCCGGCCGCCCCGGGCGGGGCGAAGGACTGGCGCAGGACCGCCCCCAGGATCTGCTCCAGGTGGCGGCGCGTGTCCTCGGCCTCGGAATAATGGTCGCTGATGACCTCGCCCTGCTCGGTCAGCTTCAGGCACCCGTTCACCGTGCGGGGGGGCTGGGCCAGGATGGCGCGGCTGGCCGGGCCTCCCCCGCGGGCGATGCTGCCGCCGCGCCCGTGGAAGAGCCTCAGCACCAGGCCGGCGCGGCCGGCCTGGGCGGCCAGTTCCACCTGGGCCCGGTAGAGGGCCCACTGGGCGGCCAGGTAGCCGGCCTCCTTGTTCGAATCGCTGTAGCCCAGCATCACCTCCTGGGTGTTGCCGCGCAGGCGCAGGTGCCGCCGGTAGGGCGGGCTGTCAAGCAGGCGCTGCATCACGGCCGGGGCGTTGCCCAGGTCGGCCAGGCTTTCGAAGAGCGGGGCGATGTTCAGGCGGCTGGAGGGCCGGCCGGTCAGGCGGCCTTCCGGGTCGAAAAGCCCGGCCTCGCGGGCCAGCAGCAGCGTGCCCAGCACGTCGCTGGCGCCCTGGGTGAAGGACAGCACGAAAGTCTCCATGCAGTCCGGGTCCCACTGCTCCAGGGCCATGGCCATGGCGCGGAAGGTCTCCAGCACCTCGCGGGTGGGGGCCGAATAGGGCAGCCGGGCC
This sequence comes from bacterium, assembly GCA_021790555.1. Lineage (GTDB taxonomy): Bacteria > Oederibacteriota > JAJYGY01 > JAJYGY01 > JAJYGY01 > JAJYGY01. Next base: position 14,664 of record JAJYGY010000229.1, on the reverse strand, counting down.
GGCACCAGGGGCCGGCGGCCTTCCAGCTCACGCTCCAGCAGGGCGCACTTGGCCTCCTCGGAAAGCGAGGCGTAGGACTCGTGCGCCCCGGCGTGGCGCAGGATCTCGTCCAGGGCGGCGGCGTGGCGGCCGCTGTGCTGGCGCAGGTCCAGCTTGGCCAGGTGCAGGCCGAAAACCTGGGCCTGGCGCTTCAGGTCCTTCAGCAGGCCGTCGGCCAGCTCCTCGCCGTGGTTGGCCCGCAGGCTGCGCTCCATCAGCTCCAGGTCCTCCACCAGGGCCCGGGCGCCGAAATACCAGGTGCCTTCGGCCGGCCACTCGGCCGGGTTGGGGGCCTGCCGGGAGGCCCGCTCGGCGAAGTCCAGCGTGCGCTTCAGCTTCTCGCGGATGGCCAGGCACTTCTGGCGGTAAAGTTCGAAGGGAAACGTGTGGGCCAGGTCCAGGGCCAGGGCGGGGAAGGTTTCGGCCTCGCGCTCCAGCGATTCGCGCAGCTCGGGCAGCACCTCCACCTGCTGCACCGAGGGGCTGAGGCGGTGGGTCAGGTGGCGCAGGGCCTCCAGGTGGAGCTTGACGGCGGCCCGCTTCATCTCAAGCAGGGTCTCCACCGTCACTTCGGCGGTCACGTAGGGGTTGCCGTCGCGGTCCCCGCCGATCCAGGACCCGAAGCGCAGCAGGGGGGGAAGGTTCCAGTCCGCGCCCGGGTAGTGGGCCTTCAGGGCGATCTCCAGGTCGCGGTAGAGGCGCGGCACCACCCGGAAGATGGATTCCTCGAAGTAGTACAGGTTGCTGCGGACCTCGCCCAGCACGCCGGGCTTCACCGGGCGCACCTCGTCGCTCTGCCACAACCCCACCAGCTCCTCGTCCACCAGGCGGGCCCATTCGTCCTTCTCCTCGGCCAGCAGGCCCTCCTCCTGCAGGTGCCCGGCGGCGGCGGCGATGCGGTGCAGCTTCTTCAGCACCGTGCGGCGCTTCGATTCCGTGGGATGGGCCGTGAGCACGGGCTGCACCAGGGCCCTGTCCAGAAGGGCGCGCAGGTCCTCCGCCGCCACCCCCTCGCGCTTCAGGGTCGCCACGGCCTCGTCCAGGGAGCCCGGGCGGGGGCCGGAGGCGGCCAGGTCGCCCTGGCGCCGGGCCCGGCGCTCGTCGATCTTCTCGCTCAGGTTCACCAGGCCGAAATAGTGGGTGAAGGACTTGATCAGGCGGACCAGTTCGGGAAGGGGAAGGCCGGCCACCAGGGATTCCAGGCGGTCGGCCTGGGCCGGATCGCCCAGCTGGCGGAATTCCTTGGCCAGCAGGCGCACGTTCTCCTCCAGGTCCAGCACGGGCCGGCCCTCCTGGGCGGAGATCACCCGGCCCAGGCTGTTGCCCAGGGTGCGGATAAGGCTGGAAAGGGAGGAGGAGTCTGCCACGGGCATCCCGCGAGAAGGGTGGGTTCCGGTCGGCGGGGGGAGGCGCCTCGCGCGCCCAGACTATACCGGACATCGCGCGCGGAGGGTAGGGTTTTCGGCGTCCCGGGCCCGGAAGCTTCAGCCCTTGGTCCGGATCCTGGCGAGCACCAGGTCCATCACGGCGGTGACGCAGTCCTGCAGGGTCTGGGATTCGGCGCGCAGGGCCAGGTCGGGCCGCTCGGGCGGCTCGTAGGGCGAGGAGATGCCGGTGAACTCGGTGATCTCGCCGCGGCGGGCCTTGGCGTAGAGCTGCTTGGGGTCGCGCTTCTCGCAGGTCTCCAGGGGCGTGTCCACGAAGACCTCCAGGAACTCCCTGCCCCCGTCCATGGCCACCTGGCGGGCGGCGGCGCGGTCCTCGCGGAAGGGCGAAATCAGGGCCGTCAGCACCACGGCGCCCGAATCGGCGAAGAGCCGGGCCACCTCGGCCGTGCGGCGGATGTTCTCGCGCCGGTCCTGGGCCGAGAAGCCCAGGTCGCGGTTGAGCCCGAAACGCAGGTTGTCGCCGTCCAGCAGGGTGGCGTGGACGCCCCGCTGGATCAGCTCGCGCTCCAGCGCCTTGGCGATGGTGCTCTTGCCCGAACCCGAAAGGCCGGTGAACCAGACCACGCAGCCCTTGTGGCCCTTCAGGGCCCGTCGCTCCGCCTCGGTGACCGCGCTCTCGCTGAAATAGATCTCGGTGGGGGTGCTGCCGGCCTTCTCCTCGTCCAGGTAGGCCTCGCCGAAGACGATGCCGCCCCCGCAGGCCTGCCCGCCGTCCACCAGCACGAAGCGCCCGGTGGCCTCGTGCAGGTCGTAGTTGTCCATCACCAGGGTCCGCCGCGACGAGAACACCAGCTCGGCCACCTCGTTGCGCTCCACCTTGGCCGGCCTTCCCGGCAGGGTCTCCAGCGTGCTGCTGTCGAGCACGCCGCGGATCTCCTTCAGCTCCACCTCGGCCTCCTGGGTGGCCAGCTTCAGCTTGTAGCGCCGCCCGGGTTCCAGGGGCTTCTTGCCCAGCCAGAACAGCCGCGCGTGCACCTGGTGGCTGCTGATCATGGGGTCGCCGGCGTGCGCGGCCACGTGGCCGCGTTCCACGAAGATCTGCTCGGCCAGGGTGATGCCCACCGACTCGCCCGCCCGGGCCTCCTGGGCCGGGGGGGCGGCCCAGCGCTCGATGCTGGCCACGCGGCTGCTCTTGCCGCCGGGGTGGAACACCAGCGTGTCCCCCACCTTGAGGCTGCCCGACTCCACCCGCCCGGCCAGGATGCGCCGGTGGTCGAACCGGTAGACGTCCTGCACCGGGAAGCGCAGGGCCAGCTCGGTGGGCGCGGCCGGGGCCTGGAAGCCGTCCAGGGCCTCCACCACCGTGCCGCCGCGGTGCCAGGCGAGTTCCGGCGAGGGCGCGGCCACGTTGGAGCCCTGGCGGGCCGACATGGGGATGAAGGCCAGCGGCCGCACCTTGAGGCGCTCCAGGAAGGCGCGGTATTCCTTCTCGATGGAATCGAAGACCTTCTGGTCGAAGCCCACCAGGTCCATCTTGTTGACCAGCACGGCCACCTGGCGGATGCCCAGCAGCGAAAGCAGCGTGCCGTGGCGGCGGCTCTGCTCCTGCACGCCCTCGTTGGCCGCGATGAGCAGCAGGGCGGCGTCGGCGCTGGCCGCGCCCGTCACCATGTTCTTCAGGAATTCCTTGTGGCCGGGCGCGTCGATGATGACGTAGGGGCGGCGGGGGGTGCGGAACCATATCTGCGAGGTGTCGATGGTGATGTTCTGGTCGCGCTCGCTCTGCAGGGCGTCCATCAGGAAGGCCCACTCGAAGTCCACGCCGCGCCGCTTGCAGGAGGCCGCGATGGCCTCCACCTTGCCCTCGGGCAGGCTGTGGGTGTCGTTGAGCAGGCGGCCCACGAAGGTGGACTTGCCGTGGTCCACGTGTCCCACGATGACGATGCGGAGGGGGGCCTCGGTCTGCAGCAGTTCGGGCATGGGGTCTTTCCGGAGAGGGTGTTGGTCTTGGGGGTCTACCTGGATTCCAGGCTCGGGCCCGGCAGGTTTTGCGGGGCCCCGCCCGGGGCCGGGCGGGCGGTCCTTCGCGCCCGGCTCACATGTACCCCTGCGCCCGCAGCTGTTCGAAGGCCCCCTCGCTTTCGGCGTCCTGGGCCCGGGTGGAGCGCTCGCTCACCCGGGTGGCGCGCAGCTCCTCGATGATCTCGGGGACGCTGGAGGCCGCGGATTCGATGGACCCGGTGCAGGGGGCGCAGCCCAGGCTGCGGTAGCGGCGGCCCTCCCGCGAGAAGTACAGGTCCACCACCGGGATCTTCTCGCGGTGGATGTACTCCCAGATGTTCAGCTCCGTCCAGTGCAGCAGGGGGTGGATGCGGATGTGGGTGCCCTTCTCGAAGTCGGTGGTGAACTGGTCCCAGAACTCGGGCGGCTGGTCCTTGAAGTCCCACTCGAAATTCTTGTCGCGCGGGCTGAAGTAGCGCTCCTTGGCGCGGGTGCCCTCCTCGTCGCGGCGGATGCCGACGAAGACGCCGGTGTAGCCCTTGGCCTCCAGGGTGGCCTGCAGGGCGTCCTTCTTCAGCAGGGTGCAGCATTCCACCCGGGTCTTCCTCCCCAGCGGGAAGGTCTCGCCCTTCTCCAGGGCCCCGCGGTTCTGGCCCACCACCAGGTTCAGGTTCCATTCGCGCGCCATGCGGTCGCGGAACTCGATCATCTCGGGGATCTTGTAGCTGGTGTCGATGTGCACCACCGGGAACGGCACGTGCCCCAGGAAGGCCTTGCGCGCCAGCCACAGCAGCACCGAGGAGTCCTTGCCGATGCTCCACAGCATGGCCAGGTTCTCGAACTTGGCGAAGGCCTCGCGCAGGATGAAGATGGACTGGTTCTCGAGCTTGTCCAGGTTGTCCAAGGTGTCCCCCAGAATGCTTGGTGTTCCCGTTCGCGCCCCCCGCGAGGGGTCACACGATGGCTTCGTGCAGGTGCAGCATCTCGGCAAGGGCCGCGTGGCCCATTTCCAGGGCCAGGCCCAGGGCGGTCCTGCCCCCGGGGCCCCGCTCGTTGACCCTGGCCCCCGCCTTCAGCAGCGCCTCGGCGCAGGCCAGGTGCCCCCTGCCGGCGGCCAGCAGCAGCGGAGGGGTCCCCCCGGCCGGCAGGTTGGGGTCGGCGCCGCCCTCAAGCAGCACCGCCACGGCCTCGGCGTGGCCCGCCCCGCAGGCCGCGTGAAGGGGGGTGCCGTGGGCCGGGTTCCTGGAAAGGGTGGAGGGGTCGGCCCCGCGCTTCAGCAGCAGGCGCAGGGTGCGGGGGTGCCCGAAGAGGGCCGCCAGGTGCAGGGGGGTCCAGCCGTCGTTGCTGAAGCTGGCGAGCATGCCCGGGATTTTGTCCAGGTAGGCCGAAACCTGTTCCAGGTTTCCGATGGCCGCGGCCTCGAAGATGTCCTGCGAGGCGCCGTAGACCATCAGAATGGCCGCCACCTGCTTGTGGCCGCGGTAGAGCGCCCGCAGGAAGGCCGACACGCCCGAGGCGTCCCGGGCGCTGGCCAGCTGGCGGTCCTTCTCCAGCAGGGCCTTCACCCGCTCGCCGTCGCCGTCGTCGACGGCCTTGAAGAATTCCCTCACCCTGTCCATCCCCTAGAAATTCCCGAACAGGTTGTCGAAGAGCACCGTGCTGACATAGCGGTCGCCGGCGTCCGGCAGCACGCACACGATGGTCTTTCCCTCGAATTCGTCCAGCCTGGCCAGCCGCAGGGCCGCCGCCGCCGCCGCCCCGCAGGAGATGCCCGAAAGCAGGCCCTCTTCCTTGGCCAGGCGCCGCGCCATCTGCAGGGCCTCCTTGTCCTCCACCTTCTCCACGCGGTCGATCAGGGAAAGGTCCAGGATGGAAGGCACGAAGCCCGCGCCGATTCCCTGGATGAGGTGGGGCCCGGCCTGGGCCTCCCGGCCCTCCAGCCTCTGGCTGATCACCGGGCTGCCGGCCGGCTCCACGGCCACCGACACCAGGTCCTTGCCCAGGGTCTTCTTGAAGTAGCGCGAAAGCCCGGTGATGGTGCCGCCCGTGCCCACGCCCGCCACCAGCGCGTCCACCCGGCCCCCGGTGTCCTCAAGGATCTCGGGCCCGGTGGTCTTCTCGTGGATCTCCGGGTTGGCCGGGTTCTCGAACTGGCGGGTGTAATAATAGCGCCCCGGGTCCCGCGCGGCCAGTTCCCCGGCCTTGGCGATGGAGCCGGCCATGCCCAGCTCGCCGTCGGTGAGCAGCAGCTCGGCCCCCAGCATCTTCAGCACCTTCTGGCGCTCAAGGCTCATGCCCTCGGGCATGGTCAGGGTCAGCTTGTATCCCCGGGCCGCCGCCACGAAGGCCAGGGCGATGCCGGTGTTTCCGCTGGAGGCCTCCAGCAGCTCCATGCCCGGCTTCAGGGCCCCGCTCTCCTCGGCCCGCCAGACCAGGTTGGCGCCCACCCGGCACTTCACCGAATAGCCGGGGTTGCGGCCCTCCACCTTGGCCAGCACGGTGGCCTTGGCCCCCGCGGCCACCCGGTTGAGCCGCACCAGGGGCGTGCGGCCGATGGAATAGGAATTGTCGGTATAGATGGGCATCCTTCACCAGGTCTGGCCGTGTCCGGCGTATCTACTTGTTGGGCTGCGGCGTGACGCGCAGGTAGGGCTTGAGCGCCTTGTAGCCCTTGGGAAACTTCTTCTTGATGACCTCCTCGTCCTTCAGCGAGGGCACGATGATCACGTCGTCGCCGTCCTTCCAGTTCACCGGGGTGGCCACGCTGTGGCCGTCCGTCAGCTGCATGGAATCGATCACCCGCAGGATCTCGTTGAAGTTGCGCCCCGTGGAGGCGGGATACGTGAGGATGAGCCGCACCTTCCTGCTTGGATCGATGATGAACACCGAACGCACCGTGGCCGTGGTGTCGGCGTTGGGATGGATCATGTCGTAGAGCGTGGCCACCTCGCGGTTGGGGTCGGCCAGGATGGGGAAGTTGACCCGGGTGCCCTGGGTCTCGTTGATGTCCTTGATCCAGCCCAGGTGCGACTCCTTGCTGTCGACCGACACGGCGATGACCTTGACGTTGCGCCTGTCGAATTCGTCCTTCAGCTTGGCCGTCATGCCCAGTTCGGTGGTGCACACCGGCGTGTAGTCGGCCGGGTGCGAGTAGAGCACGCCCCAGGACTTGCCCAGCCATTCGTGGAAGCGGATGACGCCTTCCGAGCTTTCCGAGGTGAAATCGGGAGCGATGTCCCCGAGACGAAGTGCCATGACCGACCTCCTGTGAGTGGTGTGAAACCGGAAAACCTTCCCGGCGGCGAAGCCGCGCCGGGGCGGGCATTTCAACCTACGCGGCGCCCCAGGCGGCGGATTTGGGGGCCGGGTTCAGTCCAGCCCGAAGCGCCGCCGCACGCGGCCCTCCAGCGGGGCGAAGACGGCCTGGTTGATGGCGGTGCCCAGCACGATGATGACGCCGATGACGGCCATCACCTGGGCGGCGTCGTTGAACTCGCGGCCCGAGTTCAGCAGGAAGCCCAGGCCCGGGGTGGAATAGATCAGCTCCGCGGCCATCAGCGAGCGCCAGGCGAAGGACCATCCCTGCTTCAGGCCCGTGAGGATGGAGGGGAAGGCGGCCGGCAGCACCACCTTGAAGTAGAGCCGGGCGCCCGAGCAGCCCATGGTCCGCGCCGCGCGGATCCACACGGGCGGCACGTGCCGCACGCCGCTCTCGGTGGCCATGCTGATGGAGAGCACCGAGCCCATCACCACCACGAAAAGGATGGCCTTTTCGTTGAGGCCGAACCAGATCAGGGCCAGGGGCAGCCAGCAGATGGAAGGCAGGGTCTGCAGGCCCAGGCTGAGGCGCCCCAGGGTGGCCTCCAGCCAGCCGAAGCGCGAGAACAGCACGCCCAGGGCCGTGCCGGCCAGGGCCGAGATGGCGTAGCCCAGCCCCAGGCGGCCCAGGCTGCGCAGCACGGCCCTGCCCAGGCTGCCGTCCAGGGCCATGCCCCACAGCGAGCCGAACACCTGCCTGGGGCCCGGAAACAGGTAGCGCGGCCAGAAGCCGGCCCAGGCCAGGCCCTGCCAGAGCAGCAGCAGGGCCGCCAGGAAGGCGGCCATCTGCAGGGCCCTTTTCCCCCCGCCCGGCCTCATACCCTCTCTTCCTGGCGCGACACCGGGTCCACCCAGTTGCCGATCTGGGCCTTCAGCCGCCGCGAAATGGAAAGCACCGGGGCGTCGTCGACGCTGCGCGGCCGGGGAAGGTCCACCCTTTCCACGGCCTGGATCCTGCCCGGCCGGGTGGTCAGCAGCACCACCTTGTCGCCCAGGGCCACGGCCTCCTTCAGGCCGTGGGTGACGAAGAGGATGGTGGCGCCCGTGGCCGCCCAGATGTCCTGCAGCTCCTGCTGCAGGCGCTCGCGGGTGTGGGGGTCAAGGGCCGAGAAGGGTTCGTCCATCAGCAGAATCTCCGGCTCCATGGCCAGGGAACGGGCCAGGGCCACCCTCTGCCGCATGCCCCCGGAAAGCTGGTGCAGCCGGGCGTGCAGGAACTCCTGCAGGTGCACCAGCTGAAGGTACTTCAGCACCCGGGCGCGGCGCTCCCCGGCCGGAAGCCCCAGGTTCTTCAGGCCGAAATCCACGTTGTCCCAGACGTCCAGCCAGGGGAACAGGGCCAGGTCCTGGAAGATCACCACGCGGTCCGGCCCGGGGCCGGACACCTCGCGGGGGTTGGCCCACACCAGCCCCTCGTCGGGCTTTTCCAGGCCGGCCACGATGTTCAGCAGGGTGGACTTTCCGCAGCCCGAAGGCCCCACCAGGCAGCAGAACTCGCCGGCCTCCACCTCCAGGTCGATGCCCTCCAGCACGGCCAGCTTCTTGTGGTCGTGGTCGAAGTACTTGCCCACGCCCTTCAGCTTCAGGCGGGGCCCGCTTTGCGGGACGGCCGTGCCCTGCGACATCCGCGGTTTCCGAAAGGGGGTGGAATCAGGCCCTGTCACGGGTTCAAATATTTCAATTAAAAGTATAGTAAATTAGTATGGATTTGTCAAACAAATTGAAAAGCCGTCAGCGGCTGGCCGGAGGCAGGTCCAGCACGTACACGTCCTCCACCTTGGGCAGGGCGCCCTTCCAGAAGCCCAGTTTCTGGGCGTGCTCCGCCACCCGGACCAGCAGGGCGGGGTCGAGGTTGGCGTCGAAATCCAGCCGCGACCAGGCGCTCTTCAGAAGCGCCGGATCCACGTCCTTGCCGGTGTCCTTGGCCAGCTGCAGCCGCACCAGCCGGCGGGCCTGGGCCGGGTGGCGCCGGATCCACGCCGTCACCTGGCGGTGGGCCGTCAGGAAGCCCCGGGCCCAGCCCGGGTGGCGGGCCAGCAGGTCCCCGCTGGCCGCCAGCACGGTCGTCAGGTAGCGGCCGTGGGGCCAAAGCGAGGACTCCTCCAGGGCCACCCTGCCCCCGGCCTTCACCAGGCGCGAGACCCAGGGTTCCACCGTCCAGGCCCCGGCCACGGCCTTTTTCTGGAACAGGGCCGGAAGGTCGGGGTTTTCCACCGGCGTCACCAGCACGTCCCCGTCCGGGTTCAGGCCGGCCCGCTGAAGCCACAGGCGGGCGGCCACGTCCTGGGTGTTGCCCAGCTGGGGGGTGGCCAGGCGCCTGCCCACCAGGCTGCGGGGCCCCTTGAAATCCAGGTCCGGCTGCACCACCAGGGCCGCCCCGCCGCTGCAGGCGCTGGCCAGCACGCGCAGGGCCGCCCCGTTGGAGCGCAGGTATCCGTTCAGGGCCGGGTTGGGCCCCAGGTAGGCCAGGTCGATGTCGCCGGCGAACATGGCCTCCACGGCCTGGGGCCCGGCGTTGAAGCGCTTCCAGCGGATCTCCACGCCCGGCAGGGCCTCGCGGAAGGTGCCCCTCTGGATGCCCACCAGGGCCTGGGCGTGGGTGAGGTTGTCGAAGTATCCCACCCGCAGCACCTGGGCGCCCCGGCTGGAGCAGCCGCAGAAAAGCAGGCCCAGCAGGGCGGCCCAGCCCAGGTGGGCGGGATGGAAGGCTCGGGTCTTTCCGGTCGAACGCATGGTTTGCTCCGAAAAACGGGCCGGCGGCCGGCTAGTAGGTGACGGAAAAGGTCAGGCGCGGGATGACGTCCTGGGCCGGCACGCCCTCGCCGGACTGGGACTCGTAGGAAACCATCTCCAGGTTGGGGATGACGTGGAGCTGGTCCAGGGCGGCGAAATCCACCCCGGCCACCCCCAGGGTGTGGCGGCCCGTGGCCAGTTCAAGGTAGGGCAGGCCCGCGGGCGAATAGGTCCAGCCCGCGTTGGTGGCGTCGTTTTCCCAGAGGAGCTGGTCCACCCGGGCGAAGAGGCTGAGCCGGTCCCCGGCCTTCCACACCCCGAAGGCGGAAACGAGCTCCTGGCGGGCGAAGGCCTGCCCGCCCGAGGGCTCCAGGTCGCGCTGGGCATAGAGAAGCCCAAGCCGGCAGGGCCCCCCGTGCAGGCAGGCGAAAGCCTGGGCCAGGGTGAGCAGGCCGTCTTGCGAGTCGTTGACCTTGTTCTGGAGGTCCCCCTCGGCCTGGAGGTCCAGGCAATCCAGGGGGCTGCAGACCAGCGAAAGGTAGAAGCGCTTCCCCTGCCCCTGGGCGGCCGGAAGGGATTTCTGGAACGAGCCGTCGGCGGCCAGGGCCTCATAGCGAAGCGGCAGGCCGGCCACTGTTCCCTGCAGTCCCAGCCCCGCGTCCACGGACGAGGCCCAGCCTTCCAGGTCCAGGGGCGTCCTCTCCACGCAGCGGTAACCCCACTGCGATTCGTAAAACCGGCAGGTGGGCGCGTTCTGCAGCCCGGCCAGCAGGGACTGACCCCCGGCCCAGTCCCATTTCACGAAAGCCGTCTTCAGGAAAGGGGTGGCGGCGGTGGAAGTCGTGGACGCAAAGTCCGTCTGGTCGGCCTCCAGGCGCACCTGCCAGGACCAGGCCGGGTTCCACTGCTGGTCGAACGTGAGATAGGCCCGCCGCAGCCAGAACCCGTTCTGGCCCTGGTAGGCCGGATTGTTGCTCTGGGCGAACCAGTAAATGTCGCCGAAAGCCAGCCCCGAGACCTTCAGGGGCGGAGTCTCCGCGGCGCAAGGAAGCGCGGAAACGAGGGCGGCGAAGACAAGGACCATCCACACCGCGGCCTTGAACCTGGATCTTTCCATCTGGCCCTCCCGAAGGGAAAGGAGGCCGGAAATTCCGGAAAAACCGGGCGATCGCTGGTTGTGTTGACCGGAAAACCGGCCTGCCTTCATTCCATGGCTTGAAATTTATATAATAATGAAGGCAAATCATAAGCCGAGGCCAACCAGTCAACCTTGTCCAAGATCAAGATTGCCCCAGGATTGGAGCCGGGTGGCCGGCCTGGTCAGTGGCATTCCGATCCTCCCAGGCTCACCTCAAAGGGCCGGTCCGATCCCCAGTCCATCTTTTCCTCCCCGGCCGCCGGCGGCACCGCGGCCAGCACCGGCCCAAGGCCTTCGCGGCCCTTGTCCCGAAGCCATTGATCGAAAGCCCGGGTTTCCCCTTCCCCGCGCCAGGCGGCCAAAAGGGCCCGCAGGGCGGCGGGCACCCGCCGGGCCGGCAGGGTGGCCAGGGGCTGTCCGAAGCGCAGTCCTTCCGGCCCCGCCGGCCATCCGGCCCTCAGCAGGTAGGACGGCACCCGGCCCTCCGCGCCGGCCTGCACGCTTCCCTGCAGGCTGACCGGCGCGACCAGGTGCTGGCTGCAGCCGTTCTGGCAGCCGGAAACGCGCAGCTCCACGGGAAGTTGCGGCCCCTGCTGAAGCAGGACGCGGGCCAGCTCGCGCGAATTCACCAGGCCGCGGTTGCAGGTGCCGGGCCCGGTGCAGGCCACGACGCGCGGGCCGGGCCGTTCCAGGCGGGCCCCCAGGCCCAGGTCCGCGGCGGCGCGCCGGAGACCTTCGGCCTTGTCCGGGTCGAGTCCCGGCGCCAGAAGCCGCTGGTCGAAGCCCAGGCGCAGGGTTTCCACCCCCGCCTCCCGCAGCGCCCGGCCAAGGCCCAGTATCTGGTCCGGGCCGAGGTCGCCCAGATCCGGCTCCAGCCACAGGCAGGATCCCCGGGGCGCGGGGACGGCCGCGACCGGCGCGTCCAGGGGCCGGCCGGCCCCGCGGCGCCGCGCCTCTTGACGCGCCTCCCGGATTCCCCGGGCCCTCAGCACGTGCTTGAAACGGTTGAGGGCCGGCTTGCCGGCGGGGGAAACCTCGCTGAAATACTCCAGCACGGCCTCCGCCAGGGGGCCGACCTCGTCCTCGGGCAGGAAATCCTCCAGCTCGAAGGCGCTCTGCGCACTGCCGCCCAGGCCGCCGCCGGCCAGCACCCGGAACCCGCGGCGCCCTTCCCGCAGCCGGGCCGTGAAGCCCAGGTCGTTGAGCCAGGCCTGGGCCTGCTCCTCGTCCGGGCCGGCGAAGCCGATCTTGAACTTGCGCGGCAGCCCGTGGAAAAGGGGCGTGCGGCTGAGCCGGGCCGAAAGGGCCGCGGCGTGGGGATAGGGGTCGAAGGGAAGGCCCGGCCGCAGGTCGGCAGTCACCGAGCAGGTGATGTTGCGCACCGTGTTTCCGCCCGAGGCGTAGGTGGAAAGCCCGGCCCCGGCCGCCTCCTCCACGGCCGCGCCCAGCCCGCCCAGGTCCAGGTCGTAGATCTGCAGGTCCTGGCGCAGGGTCAGGTGCACCCGGCCGGAGCGCGAATGGCGCCGCGCCGCCAGGCCCAGGGCCTGCCAGGCCGCCACCGCCAGCCTTCCGCCCGGCACCCGCGCGCGCAGCATGTAGGCCCCGTCCCGCTGGCGGTGGCCCCCCACGACCAGCCGCGCCTGCTTGAAACCCTCCTCGTCCAGCGCCCCCGAAGCCCTCTCCCCCGCCGCCCGGCGGAAGGATTCCAGCCGCGCCGGCGGCACCAACCCTGTCCCAGATTCCACAGCGACCTCCCTCTATCGCGCGGCCCAAGGACGCGCGGCGGAAACAAAAAAACCCATGCCGCTTCACGGCATGGGTTGGAACGCCAATCGCACCCGCCGCTTTAGCTCCCTGTTCGCCGGGCGAACGCCCGTGCCGGCCGGGGCAAGTTGAGCCTTAAAGCCTCGCCGTTGGATGGACCTGGGGGACCCCTTGCGGGGCCCCCATGCGTTATACAGGGGCCTTCGGGGCCTGTCAATTAAATTGAAAAATAATCAGATAAAATTAATATGGTTTTAAAGAATATTTTCCCACCAGGGCGAGGGAGGCGGGACGGATTCCCGGCCCAGCCGGGCGGCCAGCCGCCAGTGCCGGCGCGCCGCGTCCGGCAGGTGGTTGGCGGCCAGCAGGTCGCCGAAGGCCTGCTCGGCCCGGCGGTAGAACTGGAAAATGCTCTCGCCGGTGGTTTCGTCCGGGCTTGGCCGGTCCAGGCCGCGAAGGCAGTAGGCCCGCCAGAGGTTTTCAAGGCGCCGGCCCCCGTCGGAAAGGCGCGGCGGGCGGTCCCCCGGCCAGGGCAGGGAGAGCAGCCCCAGCGGGGCCATGCAATATCCCGGAAGCTCAAGGGGGCCGGAAAAGGCCACGAAACGCCGGCCCAGGTTCAGCTTCAGGAAGCCCAGCAGCACGGGCAGGCGCGAATCCCGCCCCACCACCTCCACGTCGGGCTGGAGGATTTCCGGGAACCTCCGCGCCAGGAGGGCCCGCGTCCAGCGGCCCGGCAGCATGGGCTCGGGGACCACGGCCAGGTCCGGGCGCAGGCCGCGCCAGTTCTGGAAGTACCAGGATTCGAAAAGCGCCGCGTCGCTTTCCGAAAACAGCAGGCCTCCCCGGGGCGCGCCCAGCATCAGGTTGCGGCCGTAGTCCCAGCCGTAATAATAGCCGGCCCTGCCCAGCCCGGGCGCCAGGGCCAGCGCCTGGGCCAGCAGGCCGGCCGCCAGCAGGGGGGCCAGCCAGGCCCGTACGCGTCCCCGCTCCAGCACCCGGGCCAGGAACATGCCCGCCAGCAGCGCGGCGCAGAGGTAGGCCGGAAACAGGTAGTAGCGCGCCAGCTCGATGGCGCGGCCGGGCAGGTTGAGGTACAGCGCCGGCACCACGGAAAACAGGCCCAGGCAGGCCAGCCAGAAGCCGCGCCAGGGCAGGGCCCGCCGCCAGGCCAGCACCAGGCCTCCCAGGCCGGCCAGGCAGCCCAGGGCCCCGGCCTGCAGGAGCACGGCCCGGCCGCAGCCCGCCAGCACGTGAAGCGACCCGGAAAGGCCGCGCGTGACTTCCATGGGAAGGTATTGCCGGCGCGCCATGTAGTCCGCCCATCCCGCCAGGGAATGGATGCCGCCCCAGTTGACGGCCGGATGGCAGGCCGCGCGCAGCGGCAGGTAGGCCCACAGCGACAGGCCTGGAAGCGCCCAGGCGGCCGCGGCCAGGGGGAGCCGGCCCTTCCCTTCCCGGCCCCAGGGCAGCAGAAGGTAGGCGGGCAGCAGCAGGACCTGGGTCATGTAGTGGTTGGCCAGGGCCAGGCCCATCAGCAGCCAGAACAGCCGCGCCGCCCCGGCCCCGCCCCCGGCCCGGGCCACGCAAAGCAGGGCCAGGGTGAAATCCGCGTCCAGCAGGTAGACCGATCCCTTGGCCAGCAGCGCCTCGCCCCAGTACACCGGCCCCAGGGCCAGCAGGCCGCCGGCCAGCAGGGCCCCGGCCCAGGCCGCCGGAAACGAGGGGGAGTCCCAGGCCCCCACCCCCGGCGGCGAGGCCAGGAAAAAGGCCAGCCCCGCGGCCAGGCAGGCGCCCAACGCGCCCAGGAAACAGGAAAACAGGTGCCCCAGCAGCACGTGCAGGGGATACCCGGGCGGATGCCCGACCCCCAGCAGGGCGCACACGGCCGCGGTTTCTGGGCTGTCGTCCGGGTAGGGCGAGGAACAGCAGGTCTTGAGGTACAGGAAAAAGACGGAAAGGAACAGCCCGGCCAGGCCGAGGGCGAAGAGGCGTCGACGTTTCATCACCGGCCGAAAGAATTTGGCGGAAGGGGTGAGATTCGAACTCACGGTGGACTTGCGCCCACGGAGGTTTTCAAGACCTCTGCCTTAAACCGCTCGGCCACCCTTCCGCGAATCGTTTCCCGTGCCAACGGCGAAATCATAGCAGAGGAAAGCCGGCCTGTAAAAGGACTATCCCCGCGGACCACCACGCGCTTCAGGATTTCCGCTCGGGGGAGGCTTCGCCGGACGACTGGCTCAAGCGCCGCGCCCGCCCAAACCAGTTGAGCGGGGCGTCCCGAAC
>JAJYGY010000106.1 GCA_021790555.1 bacterium | reverse complement strand
GGGACGCAAGGAGGAGGAGCCCCCTAAATAGGGCGAGCCAGGAATTCCTGGCCGCTTCGCGGCCACGCCCGTGGCCTCCCAAGGGTGCCACGGGCGCAAATAAAAAGCCCGGCCGGCGGCCGGGCTTTTTATTTGGAGCGGGAGATGGGAAACGAACCCACGACGTTCAGCTTGGGAAGCTGACATTCTGCCACTGAATTACTCCCGCGTTCACCCTTCAAGACGTTCGCGACGGAGAAAATTTATCCCAGCCCGGGGGAAAAATCCAGCCAATTCTTGGTCAGGGGGCCTCGGCGGCGCGGGCGCGCCCGGCCTCCCAGCGCTTCCAGTCCAGGGCGGCGAAATAGGGTTTCCAGCGCTTCAACGCCCTTTCGAAGAGCCACTGCTGTTCGAAACCCTCCCTTCCCCGCCGGGCGAAGAGCTTGAAGAAGCGGAAGACCCTGGCCGGATGGGGGGGACGGATGACCCCGCTCCACCATCCGTCCTTCTGCCTTCGCAGGGCCAGGGGCTGGTCGTCCAGCCCGGCCCTCAGCCACGACACCCGGTCCGGGTCGAGCAGCTTCAGGCGCACTTTCAGGGGCCCGCTCCAGGCCACCGTGCCGTTGTCCTCCAGGCCCTCCAGCTCCACCCGCATGGGCCGGTCCCCGACCAGCCGCTTGAACACCGCCAGCGAGGGGTGCCCCTCCACCATCACCCGCTTCAGCCGCAGCGGCCCCCGCCCCGGATCGACCACCCCGGTGGTGGCCGAGAATGCCAGCCGGTAGCCGGCCTGGCTGACGGCCGATTCCACGAAGGGATTCAGGGCCCCGTAGGGGTAGGCGAACCAGTCCACCGGGCGGCCCAGGCCCTTTTCCAGGGCGCGGCGGGAAAGGAAGATTTCCCGCCACAGCCTCTCGCGGTAGGATTCCAGGCTTTCACCCCGGAGGGGCCTGGCGAGATCCGAATGCCACCACGAATGGCAGCCCACCTCGAATCCCTGGTCCTCAATCTCCTTCAGGTCCTTCCACCCCAGCATGCCAGCCCGGCCGATCCTGCCCACCACCACGAAATAGACGGCCCGGAAGCCGTATTTCTTCAGCACCGGCGCGGCCACCTTCCATCCCGAGGCGTAGCCGTCGTCGATGGAGACCAGCACCGCCCTGGCCGGAAAGCCGGCGTCCCTTCCCGCCAGGGCCTCGGCCACCTGGGTCAGGGAGACCGGCTGGTAGCCGCTTGAGCGCAGCCAGGAAAGCTCGCCCGCCAGGCGCCTGGGCGAGATCTGGAAGTCGTCGCCGGCCTTCTCTGGCCCGAAGCGGTGGTAGCCCAGCACCCGCAGGGTCCAGGCCCGCCGGGGCGGGGCCACGGTCGGCCGGGGGGCGGGAGCCGCGCAGGCGCCAAGGGCCAGGCAGGCCCCCATCGCGGCCAGGGCCGCGCCGATCGGTTTCAAGTCGCACCCATGAAAAGGCTGTCAGGAGATCCCGTGAAGGCCCCGGAAAAGGAGCAGCTTGATCCGGTCGTTGACGAAAAGGCCGAAGACCAGGGCGGCGCCCGCCACCATCAGGGTCGCGCCCAGGGGCACGCGGGCCAGGCCCGGGATGCCGGCGGTGGCCAGGACGCCGGCCAGCAGCAGGTCCACCCCCACCGCCGTCATCAGGGGCCAGCTGGGCCTGGACGACCAGAAGGGCCCCTTTTCCCTCACCACCAGGACCGTGAACATGCCGAAGTAGAAGAGGATCTCGAAGCCGAAGGTGTGGGCCTGGGCGTCGTGGGCGCCCAGGCCGAACCAGTGCCAGCCCGCCCACAGAAGCCCGAAGGCCTCCAGGATGGAGAACAGGCCTATCCCCAGGCCCGCCTGCACCAGCTTGTCCACCTCCCAGCGGGCCGGCTTCAGGGATCCCTTGGCGCGGTCGGTGGCCAGGGACAGGGTCACGAAATCCACCAGGAAGAGCAGCAGCACCATGTCGAAGGTGGAGACGATGAAGCGGCCCGTCACCAGGAAGGCGGCCACCACGAACACCAGGGTCTGGAAGGTCTTGATGATCTTGTTGAGGATCCAGGTCTCCACCCGCTGGTGGATGGAACGCCCCACCTCCACCAGGTCCGGCACGGCCGAAAGCCCCTCGCGGGTCAGCACCACGCTGGCGGCCCCCTTGGCCACGTCGGTGGCGCTTTCCACGGCCACCCCCACCTCGGCCTGCTTCAGGGCCGGGGCGTCGTTGACCCCGTCGCCGGTCATGCCGACCACGTGGTTCCTTTCCTGCAGGCCGCTGACGATGCGGTACTTGTCCTCGGGATAGATGCCGGCGAAGCCGTCGGCTTCGTCGATGTCGGGGGCGTCCGCTTCCGCCCCGGTGGAGGAATGCAGGCCCAGGATCCTGCTTCCCAGGCCCAGGTCCTCGCCGATGCGCCGCGCCACGGGCAGGGCGTCCCCGGTGAGCATCTTCACGCGCACGCCCAGGGCCTTGAGGGTCTCGATGACCTTCCTGGAATCCGGCCGGGGCGGGTCCACCAGCGCGGCCAAGCCCACCAGGTGGAAGCCGTCCCCGCCCTCCCTTGCCACGGCCAGGGTCCGGTAGCCATCCCGGGCGAAGCGGTCCGCGCGCCCCCGGCATTCCTCCTCCTGGGCCGGCGCGGCATGGCAGGCGGCCAGAACCGTCTCCAGGGCGCCCTTCATCACCCGGAACCCGCCTTCGGGGGCGGATATCAGGGCCTCGGTGCGGCGGGTCTTGGGGTCAAAGGGGGTGAAGGATTCCTGCCGCCATCCCTTGTCGGGAACGCCCCGCTCCTGGCCGGCATTGAGGAAGGCCAGGTCGATGGGGTCGTGGTTGGCCTCCTGCGAGCAGAACATGGCGCAGCGCAGCAGCTCCTCCTCGCCCGTCCCGTCCAGGGGAGCCAGGGCCGCCAGGGTCAGCCGGTTGGCCGTCAGGGTGCCGGTCTTGTCCGAGCACAGCACGTCCATGCGGGCCGCGTCCTCGGGGGCGCTCAGGCGGGTGACCAGGGCGCCCCGCTTCACCAGCTCCACCGAGCCCAGGGCCAGGGTCATGGTGAACATGGCGGGCAGGGCCACCGGGATGGCCGACACCAGCAGGATGAGCATCAGGGGGAAGATTTCCAGCAGGTCGCCGCCGCGCAGGGTCCACAGGCCCGCGGCCAGCACCAGCAGGCCGCCCGAAAGCGCCAGCAGCCACTTCACCACCCGGCCGATCACGGCCTCGAAATGCAGCTTGGGCTTGGCGGTCTGGACCAGCTGGGTGGTCTTGCCGAAGAAGGTCCGCGCGCCGGTCAGCAGGACCAGGGCCGTGGCCTCGCCCCCGCGCACCACCGCGCCGGACTTCAAAAGGTCCCCGGCCTCGGCCACCTGGGGCTCGGACTCCCCGGTCAGGGCCGAAAGGTCGGCCTGCACCCCGCCCGAAAAAACCTTCAGGTCCGCCGGGACGAAGTCGCCCATCCTCAGGCGCACCAGGTCGCCGGGCACCAGCGCGGGCGCCTCCACCAGGGACCAGGCGCCCCCGCGCAGCACCCGCACCTTCACCTGCAGCTTCCGTTTCAGGGCCTCCACGGCCCGCGAGGCGCGCTGTTCCTGCACGAAACCCAGTACGGCGTTGAGCACCAGCAGGGCCGCCACGATGCCCGCGTCCAGCGGGCGGTGGCGCAGCAGCGCCAGGCCCACGGTGGCCTCCAGCATCCAGGCCGTCAGGCCCCAGAACTTGAGGAGGAACTGGATCCAGGGGTTGGGCTTGTCCTCGTCCACCTGGTTGGGCCCGAACCGTTCCAGGCGTTCCCCGGCTTCGGGCCCGGAAAGGCCCCGCTCCGGGTCCACCTGAAGGGCGCCGGCCGCCTCCTGGCAGGACATCTTCAGCAACGACTCCGCCCAGTCCTTGGAATCCGGGGGTTGGATCGCCATCTTTTCCTCCTTGAATTCAGGCCTGCGCGGACCGTCTGCCGCGCGGCGGCTTGGCCCAGCGCGGCCGCATCCGGACCCAGAACCAGCCCAGGAAGACGTCGTACACCGCCATGGTCCAGAAGATCATCCTGGCCGGCCCGAAGGGGATCATCAGCAGGAGCAGGGTGGCCACCAGGCCGGCGATGAAGAAATTCTCCCCCCGCGTGTTGCCCTTGAAGCCGGGGTACGGCACCCGGCTGCACATCAGCACGCCCGTCAGCGCCACCACCAGCGCCGCCACGCCCGGAGGGAAGGGGTGGTTCCTGGCCACCATGAAGAACCCCACCACCGTGGCCGCGGCCCCGGGGCTGGGCAGCCCCGAAAACCCGTAGCCCTGGGCGTGGGTGGAAACGTTGTACTTGGCCAGGCGGAACACCGCGCCGAGGAAGTAGGCCCCGCAGGCGGCCAGGTCCAGGTGCCAGGGCAGCGAGCCGGGCCGCAGGAAGGTGCAGCGCATCAGCACGGCCGGGGCCAGGCCGAAGGTGACCATGTCGGCGAAGCTGTCCATCTTCATGCCGAAGGGGCTGGTCACCTTCAGCAGCTTGGCCACCTTGCCGTCCAGCAGGTCGAAGACCCCGGCCGCCAGGATGAGCCAGCACGAGGCGTCGAAGGCGGCCAGGTCCACGGCCGGCCTGCGGAAGCGGTCCATGGAGATGAGGATGGCCAGGAAGCCGCACACCAGGTTCATGGTGGTCAGGCTGTTGGGCACCCAGGCCCGGCCGGAGGGGCGTTTCCTCGCCATGCTAAGGCCTCCGGCCCGTCCGGGTCCGGGCCGACCGGGCCGGGGCCAGGCGCGCCAGGGGGCTCAAGCCCCCGGTGACCGGGTCGCCCGCCTTCACCAGCACCCGGGCCGAGGCCGGCACCACCAGGTCCACCTGGGACCCGAAGCGGATCAGGCCCAGCCGCTGCCCGCCGGCCAGGAGGTCGCCCGGCTTGACGCGGCAGACGATGCGGCGGGCGATCAGCCCGGCGATCTGCTTGACCCGCACGCGCCGCCCCCCCTTCCCCTCCAGGCAGACCCAGTTCTGCTCGTTCTCAAGGCTGGCCTTGGGGGCGCTGGCGGCCATGAACTTGCCGGGATGGTAGTCGACCCGGCCCACGCGCGCCTCCCCGGTGAAGGGATTGCGCTGGACGTGCACGTTGAAGAGGTTGAGGAAGACGCGGATCTCCCTGGCCCGGCCCACCCAGGGGTCGCGGATGTCCTTCACCTCCAGCACCCGCCCGTCCGCCGGCGAGACCAGCAGGTCCTGGTCGGCGGGCAGGGGCCTGTCCGGATCCCGGAAAAAGTTGGCGCAGAAGGCCG
>JAJYGY010000056.1 GCA_021790555.1 bacterium | reverse complement strand
CATCCTGCAGGGCGTCTACCTGTGCGTCCGCCAGCTGGAAGAGGGCCGGCACGAGGTGGAAAACCAGTACAGCCGCGCGGTGCGCCGGCTGGGCAACGAGCCGGCCCAGAAGCTGCTGCGCGAGGTCTTCCGGGTCGCGCCGCGCAAGTGGCGGGGCGTGGGCGAGATTCCCCAAAGCGGCCTGGCCCTCAGCCCCGAATACGAGGATTTCGACGCGGAGAAGCGTTTCCAGGTGGCCGGGCACCAGGCCCAGGAATCCCCGGACTGCGAAGCCGGGGCGGTGCTGAAGGGGGTGCTGAAGCCCTACCAGTGCAAGGCCTTCGGCGTCCTGTGCACGCCCGACAAGCCCCTGGGGGCGCCCATGGTCTCCAGCGAGGGGGCCTGCGCGGCCTATTTCCGCTACCGGGGCATGGACGCCGGCAGGGGGGAGGAAGTGGGCGCCTGAGGGGCGCCGGAAAGGGGATGCCATGGAAACAAAACCTGAATTCACCTGGTCCTGTCCCATCCCGGTGAAGGACACGCCGCAGGTCCTGATGGCGCACGGCGGCGGCGGCCGCATGATGCACCAGCTGGTGGACGGGATGTTCCGCCAGGCCTTCCGCAACGACCTGCTGGACCAGGGCCATGACGCGGCGGTCTTCGGGGTGGGGGCGGGCCGGATGGCCTTCACCACGGATTCCTTCGTGGTGCGGCCCCTGGCCTTCCCGGGCGGCGACATCGGCAGCCTGGCCGTCAACGGCACGGTCAACGACCTGGCCATGTCCGGGGCGCGGCCGCTCTACCTTTCCTGCGGCTTCATCCTGGAGGAGGGCCTCCCCATGGAGACCCTGTGGCAGGTGGTGCGTTCCATGCGCCGCGCGGCCGACCAGGCCGGGGTGTCCATCGTCACCGGGGACACCAAGGTGGTGGACAAGGGCAAGGGCGACGGCCTGTACGTCAACACGGCGGGCGTGGGGGTCCTGGAGCACGCCCTGGACATCCGGCCCTCCAGCGTCAGGCCGGGGGACCTGGTTCTGGTCAACGGGGACATCGCCCGGCACGGCATGGCCGTGATGGCCCTGCGCGAAGGGCTGGCTTTCGAGGCCGACATCGCCAGCGACTGCGCGCCCCTGAACGGCCTGGTGCGGGACCTGCTGGATTCCGGCGTGGAGATCCACTGCCTGCGCGACCCCACCCGCGGGGGGCTGGCAGCCTCCCTGATCGAGATCGCCGGGGCGAGCGGCCAGGAGATCCGGCTGGAAGAGGAAAAGATCCCCCTGCACGAGGACGTCCACGCGGCCTGCGAGGCCCTGGGGCTGGATCCCCTGTACGTGGCCAACGAAGGCAAGCTGGTGGCTTTCGTGCCGGAGAAGCACGCCGGCCGGGCGCTGGAAAGGATGCGGGCGCACCCCCAGGGCGCCGAGGCCCAGGTCATCGGCCGCGTGGTGGAGGCGCGCGCGGGCAGGGTGATCCTCAACAGCCGCATCGGCGTGGCCCGCATCGTGGACAGCCTAAGCGGGGAGCAGCTTCCGCGCATCTGTTGAATGGATTCATTTTGACCCAGATCATACAAGGCGCGCGAAACCTCCGGGATAATGGGCAATGTTGGCCGCAGCCACCCGCCAGGTGAAGGACCGCGGAACCCCATTTTTGGAAAGCGCCATGAAAAAGAATGAAACCAGCCCAACAGCCCCGCCCCGGGGAGCCGACCCGGCCCAGGACCTCCTGCGCACCGGCCGCCGGCCCCTGGATGCCATCTTCGCGCCCAAGGCCGTCGCGGTCATCGGGGCCACGGAAAGGCCCGGCGCTGTCGGCCGCGACATTTTCGCCAACCTGACCAACGGAAGCTTCCAGGGCAAGGTCTACGCCGTCAATTCCAAAAGCAAGACCATCCTGGGCCACCCGGCCTACGCCGCCATCGGGCAGGTTCCCGACCAGGTGGAGCTGGCCGTGATCGTGACGCCGGCGGCCACCGTGCCCGGCCTGGTGAAGGAATGCTCCGCCGCCGGGGTGAAGGGCCTGATCATCATCTCGGCCGGCTTCAAGGAGGTCGGGCCGGCCGGGGCGGAACTGGAGCGCCAGGTGATGGAGGCGGCAGCGGCCACGCGCATGCGCATCATCGGGCCCAACTGCCTGGGGGTGATGGTGCCGCCCATGGGCATGAACGCCTCCTTCGCCAACCAGATGGCCATGCGCGGCAACGTGGCATTCATCAGCCAGAGCGGCGCCATGGGCACGGCCATCCTGGACTGGAGCCTGAAGGAGAGGGTGGGCTTCTCGTCCTTCGTCTCCATCGGCTCCATGCTGGACGTGGGCTGGGGCGACCTCATCGACTACTACGGCGACGACCCCCACACCTCGGCCATCGTCATCTACATGGAAACCGTGGGGGACGCCCGCTCCTTCCTTTCCGCCGCCCGAGAGGTGGCCCTCAACAAGCCCATCATCGTCATCAAGGCGGGACGCACCGAGGCCGCGGCCAAGGCGGCCGCCTCGCACACCGGGTCGCTGACCGGGTCGGACGCCGTGCTGGACGCGGCCTTCGAGCGTTGCGGGGTGCTGCGCGTCAACGCCATCGAGGACCTCTTCGGCCTGGTGGAGGTGCTCTCCAAGCAACCCCGGCCCCGGGGGCCCCGGCTTTCCATCATCTCCAACGCGGGCGGTCCGGGCGTGCTGACCACCGACGCCCTCATCACCGACGGCGGGCAGCTGGCCGAGGTCAAGGGCCCGGCGCTTCAGAAGCTCAACGAGTTCCTGCCCGCCGCCTGGAGCCACGGCAACCCCATCGACCTGCTGGGCGACGCCGGCGCCGACCGCTTCGCCAGGACCATGGAGGTGGTGGCCAAGGATCCGGACAACGACGGCATCCTGGTGCTGCTGACCCTGCAGTCCGTCACCCAGCCCACCGAGACCGCGGCCGCCCTGAAGCCCTACGCCCGCCTGGAGGGCAAGCCGGTGATGGCCTGCTGGATGGGCGGGGCCAGCGTGGAGGAGGGGCGCAAGCTGCTTTCCGAGGCCGGCATCCCGGTCTTCGAGTACCCCGACACCGCGGCGCGGGTCTTCAACTACCTGTGGAAGTACAACCGCGACCTGAAGTCCCTCTACGAGACGCCCGTCCTGGACGAGGGCTCCGAGGACGAGGCGGGGGGCCGCCAGAAGGTCGCCGCCCTGCTGAAGCAGGTGCGCGACAGCGGCCGCACCATCCTGACGGAATTCGAGTCCAAGGAGGTCCTGGAGGCCTACCGCATCCCCATCGTGCCCACCAGGATCGCGCGCAGCGCCGGCGAGGCGCGCCAGCTGGCCGAATCCATGGGGTATCCCGTGGTGCTGAAGCTGTTCTCCGAGACCATCACCCACAAGAGCGACGTGGGCGGGGTGATCCTGAACCTGACCAACCGCGACGCCGTGGCCGGGGCCTTCGAGCAGATCCGCGAGAACGTGTCGTCCAAGGCGGGCCCCCAGCACTTCCAGGGCGTGACGGTGCAGCCCATGGTCCGCCTGGAGGGCTACGAGATCATCCTGGGCTCCAGCCTGGACCCCCAGTTCGGGCCGGTGCTGCTGTTCGGGCAGGGCGGCCAGCTGGTCGAGGTGATGAAGGATTCGGCCCTGGGCCTGCCGCCCCTGAACACCAACCTGGCCCGCCTGATGCTGGAGAAGACCAAGATTTACCGGGCCCTGAAGGGAGTGCGGGGCCGCAAGACGGTGAACCTGGCCCTGCTGGGGCAGATCATGGTGCGCTTCAGCCAGCTGGCGGTGGAGCATCCCTGCATCAAGGAGATGGACATCAACCCCCTCATCGCCTCCCCCGAGAGGATCCTGGCCCTGGACGCGCGCGTGGTCATCCAGGGCAAGGAGGTGCCCGAGGAGAAACTCCCCAGCCCGGCCATCCGGCCCTACCCCTCGCAGTACGTCAGCACCTGGAAGTCGAAATCCGGAATTTCCGTGACCCTGAGGCCCATCCGGCCCGAGGACGAGCCGCTGATGGTGAAGTTCCACGAGGCCCTTTCCGAGCGAAGCGTCTACCAGCGCTACTTCCAGGTGCTGAAGCTGTCGCAGCGCATCACCCACGAAAGGCTCCTGCGCATCTGCATGAACGACTTCGACCGCAAGATCGCCATGGTGGCCGAATTCCTCAACCCCGAGACGCGCCAGCACCAGGTGGTGGCCGTCGGGCGCCTGACCAAGGCCCTGGCCACCGGCGAGGCCGAATTCGCCCTGGTGGTCTGCGACGCCTGGCAGGGGCAGGGGGTGGGCACGCAGATGCTGAAGGTGCTCACCGAGATCGGACGGTCCGAGAAGGTGGGCCGCGTGGCCGCCAGCATCTTCCAGGACAACCACGTCATGCAGAGGGTCTGCCAGAAGCTGGGTTACAAGATCGGCCCGGAGGAGGACCGGGGCCTGGTCCGGGCCGAGATGGTGCTCTGAGTTTTTTTATTGAAAGCAGTCCACAAGTCCAACCCTTCCGACTTTCAGGAGGAACAAGATGTTGAAGAAATGGTGGTCCATTCCCAAGGACAAGAAGGGCAGGGTCCGTTTCCTGTCCCTCGTCGCCGCGCTGTTCGGAGTGGCGTTTTTCTGGAATCCGTCCTTCCTGAAGTCCGCGGCGCCGGCCACGGCGCCCGTCCAGGCCCAGGCCCAGGCCGCGGCTCCGGCGGTGGCCTCCGTCCCGGCCCCGGCGGCCTCGTTCCAGCTGTTTGAGTTCACCAAGTATCCGCCCCTGGAATTCTGGGGCCTGATCCTGGTCCTGGTCATCGCCCTGCTGGGCCTGATCTACGCGGCCGTCCTGATCGTGCAGCTGAGCAACACCGACCAGGGCACGCCCCGGATGAAGGAGATCGCCGAGGCCATCCGCGAGGGCGCCAACGCCTACCTCAAGGCCCAGTTCACCAAGATCGCGGCCTTCGTGGTGGTCATCGCCATGGTGCTGTACTTCACCTACACCGGCAACGACCCGGTGTTCCGCTGGGGCAGGACCCTGTCCTTCCTGGTGGGCTCGGCGTTCTCCTGGGCCGTGGGCATGGTGGGGATGCGCTTCGCCACCGACGCCAACGTGCGCGTGGCCGCCGCCGCCCGCACCAGTTACGGCAAGGCCCTGGAGACCGGCTACAAGGCCGGCACCATCACGGGCCTTCTGCTGGGCTCGCTGGGCCTGGTGGGCGCCACCACCATCTTCATGTTCTTCGGCATGCAGTCCTACGAGGCCCTGCTCGGCTTCGGCTTCTGCGGAACCCTGCTGGCCCTGTTCATGAGGGTGGGAG
>JAJYGY010000383.1 GCA_021790555.1 bacterium | reverse complement strand
TGGCCGTGGAGCTGGGCGTGGGCGTCGCGGTCGGCGTGTCCGTGCGCGTCGCGCTGGGCGTGGGCGAGGGCGTCGCCGTCGGGCTGGCCGTGGGCGTGGCGCTGGGCGTGGGCGAAGGAGTCGCCGTCGGCGTGGAAGTGCGCGTGGGCGTGGAGGTGGGGGTGGGGGTGTCCGTGCGCGTCGGCGTGTAGGTGCCCGTGGGGGTGGAACTGGGGGTGTTCGTCCGGGTGTCCGTCAAGGTCGGGGTGTCGGTGGGCGTGGTGGCGTTGCAGCAGGAATTGTCCGCCACGTAGGGATAGGGGCTGCAGGAGGAATGCAGGCGGATGTTGTCGATCCAGACGCCGTTTAGGGGTGCGCTAGGCACGGTTTCCCCACGAAACACAAGGTTTGGCGCGGTTCCATAGGGGCCTGTAAACGGTTCGCAAAATGATTGCCATACGCCGGGATTATTAGGGACGGTGAAACCTCCGGCGATCACGCTACTGGCGGATCCATCATCAATTTGGATCGTCAAGTTGTATCCCGTCGAATTCATCATCGAAAAGCATATCTCGTCGTAAGGCGAGAGAGAGCCTCCCGCCAGCGAAGGAGATTGAAAAAGCACATAGTTATTGGACCATATGGCAATGGTCGGATTGAATTTCAACGAGCCACCTCCGGGATCTCCGTTTTCATTTTGGGTGTTGTCCCAACTCAATCCATCTGCATTGGTCCACCCGTCCGCCCCCTCGCTGGAGGCGAAGCAATCCACCACCGGGTTCTTCGGGGTGGTGTACACGTCCGGCCCGGTGCTGCACACCAGCGCGCTGGGAGCCTGGCAGCAGGTGTCGGCGTCCAGGAAGTCGATGGCGTTTTCGAGGAATTCAGCCGGACTTGTGCTTCCGCCAGTCGCCCACATGCTAAGCCCGTTGGTGTCTCCCCAGTAGATCATGCGTCCGGCCTGGTAGGCCGGGGCCAGGTCCGTGTTCTGCCAGGCCAGTCCCATGGCGAGATTGGGCGATCCGGAAATGGTGGACCAGACCTTGGCCGAGCCGGGCGAACCGCAGCTGGTGTTGAAGGCGCCGTCAAACTGCGTGGGATAGGTGACCGTACCCAGGTTCAGGAAATAGCTTCCCAGGTTGTAAGGGGCGCCGGCGGCGAGGCCACCTGTGGTAGTGCCCGCACCAATTTCAAAACAATCAGAGCCAGTGCCTCCCAGGGGCGTGGCGGCCACGCCGTCGATCATCTGGTACATGGTTTCCATGCGGCTGATGAAGCCGTTCTCCTGGGGCGTGCTTCCGGAATCGTAGAAGTTGTCCCCCAGGATGAACAGCCCCCCGCCACTGGCCAGGTAATTTTGATAGGCCTGCACGTCGGATTGGACGATCGTGTCCCCGGCCACCATGCCAGGATAGGCGCAGGGATTGGAGGTGGTGCAATTGGTATTGCTGGCCCCGAAACGGAGGTCGAAAATGATGCAGTAGTTCTGGGCAGTCAGCGGAAGAGCGGCCTTGGCCGCCACGGAATTTCCATTGGCCCAGGTCTTTCCGCTGTTCCAGGTCTTGTAGTCAAGGGCCACGGTTTCCACTTGAAAGTTGAAGCCGTTTCCGCCGCCGTATGTGGACCCGGCGCTTGTCAACAGATTCAGGACTCCCTGGTAACCGTTGATGATATCGGAGTCGTATTTTCCGGACGAAGTAGCATCATCCGTATTGTAGATCACCAGCACCCGGCGGCCACCCGTGACCGGCTTGGTGGCGGTCTGGGCCATGAGCACGCGCGGGACCGCGGCCAGCAGGGCCAGCAGGCAGACAAGCCGCCAAGTTGTCTTCAATTGTCTCATCTCAGCTTCCCCATGCCGTCCGCCCCGCTCCTGTCATTAGCGAAGCACCGCCATCCTCAGCACCTTTCTCCCCAGCACCTGTCCCTGCTCTTGCACCTCGAAGTCCACCACGTAAACGCCGCCCGCCATCCCCGACACGTCCATCTTCAACGTCCCGCTCCGGTCCGCGTCCACGCCCCGCCCCACCAGCTCCCCGGCCAGGTCATACACCATCGCCTCCCCCTGCCCCGCCGGCCCCGGCACGTAGCTTACCTCGAACCAGCCCTGCCCCGCCTCAACCGGGTTCGGCGCCACCTTCGCCGTCGACGCCCCGCTCGCCTCCCCAAGGTTCAACAGCTCCACCTCACGGCTCATCACCACCTGCTCCCCTCCCGTCCCCGTCTTCACCAGCTGCATCGTGTACGTCCCAGACCCCAGCACCAGCCCCTGCGCGTTCTTCCCGTCCCATACCTGGCCCCCGCTGTCCCCCTTCCCGTCCGTCCACGTCACCGGCACCCCTCCCCCGTTCTTCCCCACCGTGAACGCCTTCGCCCCGGAATTAACCCCGAATTCCGTCACCGTCCCAGACATCCCCCCCAGCGGTATCTCCGCCACCTGCTCCCCCGCCGAGTTGTACACCACCAGGCTCTCCTGCGACTGCGTGTCCACCACCCCCACGCTCTCGATATAGTCCGTCACCTTGCCGAAGGGGTCCGTCGACTGGATCTTGAAGTAATACTCCCCGTTCGCCACGTACTGCCCGTTGTCGTTCGTCCCGTCCCAGCTGATGGCCCCCTGCCCGTTGGACAGCGCCCCGGTCCCCAGCACGCTCACGCTTCCGTTGCCCGCCGCCAGTCCCGGCGAGGACAGCGTGAACCCCGAGGGCGGCAGCTGGCTCGTCCCCGAATACAGCGTGCGCACCTTCTCACCCGCCGAATTGTAGATGTCGATGTTCACCTGGAAGGGCACCGGCACCGGCGTCAGCGTGATGGTGTAGCTGGCCGTGACCGTGAAGCTGGGCGTCGGCGTGCGGGTGACCGTGAAGCTCGGGGTGTCGCTGGGGGTCGCGCTGGGAGTAGGACTGGCGGTCAGCGTGGCCGACTGGGTGGCGCTGGGCGTATCGGAGGGCGTCGCGGAGGACGTGGCCGTCTGGCTGGGCGTGCCCGTGCGGGTGAAGGTGGATGTCGCCGAAGGGCTCGCCGTAGCCGTCGGGGTTTGGGTCCTGGTCGCGGACGGCGTAGGCGAGTCGGTCGGGCTGAACTGCGGCGTGTCGGTGAGCGTGGGCGTGTCCGTGGAAGTCGGCGTGGTGGTCGGGGTGGTGCTGGGCGTGAAGGACGCCGTGAAGCTGGGCGTCGCCGTGGGGGTGTCGGTGTAGGTCACGGTCAGGGTGGACGTGGGCGTGTCCGTGTACGTGAAGCTTTGCGTCGGCGTGGACGTCAGGGTGGGCGTCTCCGACAGGGTGGAGGTCTGGGTCGGGCTGGCCGTGGCGGTGGCCGTGCTGGTCAGGGTGGGCGTGTCCGTGACGGTGGGGGTGTCGCTGGGCGTGAAGGGCGAGGTGTTGGTGGGCGTGGCGGTGGGGCTGGCCGTGGAGCTGGCCGTGGGCGTCGCGGTCGGCGTGTCCGTGCGCGTCGCGCTGGGCGTGGGAGAGGGCGTCGCCGTCGGCGTGGAAGTGCGCGTGGGCGTGGAGGTGGGGGTAGCGGTGAATGTCGGAGAAGGCTGGTTGCAGCAGGCCGTATCACGCACCCAGCCCGTGTCTTGGGCACAGGCCTGGTGAAGCCGGACATTGTCCACCCAGTAGGTCCCGCTATAACCGCTGGGATTGGCGATGACAAGTTTGGTCGCCTGCCCGTAGGAGGCATTGGTGTTGCTGAACGTGAAGGTGACGTTTTGCCATGACGCACTGGAGGGGACCGTGACGGTACCCGTGGCGATGCTGGTCCAGGCGGTCTGGTTGTAGATATCCAAGGTGATGGGAGATCCAGAGTCATTGAGGATGTCGAAATTGATTTCGTCGTAAAAGCCGAGATAATTGGCGGGCAGGTTGTACACGAACATGTCCACGCCGCTGCCGGTGTATTTGAGGCTACCGAGACCGCCGTTTCCCACCGTGCCATCCCAGCTTGTTCCGCCTCCGGTGGTCCAGCCGTCCGCGCCTTCCGAAGGCGCAAAGCAGCTGAC
The DNA here is from genome assembly GCA_021790555.1 of bacterium. Lineage (GTDB taxonomy): Bacteria > Oederibacteriota > JAJYGY01 > JAJYGY01 > JAJYGY01 > JAJYGY01. Next base: position 1,267 of record JAJYGY010000383.1, on the reverse strand, counting down.
GACGGCCTGGCCCGGCGAAGCCGCGTAATCCGGCCCGCCGCAGGCGAGCGTGGTGCTTCCAGGGCAGCAGGTGTCCTGGTCCAGGAAGGCAACGGCGTTCTCCATGTAATAGGACAGAGTCGGGCAGCTGAAACCTTCGCCCCAATCAAACAGGGCGCTGGCATCCGCCCAATAAATGAGACGGCCCGCGCCAGTGCTCAAGTCGGCGTTTTGCCAAGCCGCCGCGATCACGTAATTGGCCCGGGTCGTGCCGGTCAGGCTGATCCATTCATGTCCCGAACCAAGGTCGGCCACATTGGTGTTCCAGGCGCCGTCGTAATCCACCTCGAAGGTCTGGGCCGAGGTGAGCGCGTTGTAATTGCTGTCGAGGTTGTAAGGATTGGCCTGGACGGTGGCGGCATGGTCCAATGTGATTCCGTCGGAAATGAAGTCGGAATTGGACCAATACCCCGGCCCTTTGGCGTCCACCGCGTTGAAGAACTGATAGATATTCTCCTCCCGGCTGATGAAACCTTCTTCGGCCGGGGTCCCCGTCGGGGAATAGAAGTTATCCCCCACGATCATCAGGCCGCCGCCGGAGGCCAGGTAGCTTTTATAGGCGCTGATGTCTCCCTGTGTGATCGTGTCTCCCAGGACAGTGCCCGGGTTTTCCCCGCAGCTCTGATTGTAGTTGCTGAAGCGGGCGTCGATGACCAGGCAGTAATTTTGGGCCGTCAACGCTTCGGAAGGCGGGTATTGTGTCACCCAGCTTTGCGCCGTGGCCCAGCTGGATCCCTGGTTGAAGGTGTCCGGTACGGCCACGGTTTCCACATTGAAATTGAAACCCGTGGAACAGGTTCCATTGAAGGCGCTGTTGGAGGCGCTATCGTTAAGAAAATTGGCCAGACCGTATCCACAGTTGGTGCATCCATTGACGATGATATTGGAGTAATTCGGGGTGTTGCAGGGGGAAGCCCAATTGCTGTTATTGGGGGTGTACACGATCAACACCCTGCGTCCTGCCGTGGTTGGCTTGGCCCAGGCCCCCGCGGCCAAAAGGGTCAATCCAACCGCAGCACAAAGAAGCCAAGCGCGGTGGAATTCCGTCTTGTTGGATCTCCTGCGGTCCATGGTCCCGATTCCTTTGATGGGCTGATCCCCGGCCTGCTTCCCCCATGAAAAGTATAGTAAGGAATAAGACCCTTCTCAAATATTTAAATTTACTTAAAATTAATTTAATTTATAAATTATTGATCATAAGGAAAAAGAAAAGGCCGCTTTCTAGCGG
>JAJYGY010000361.1 GCA_021790555.1 bacterium | reverse complement strand
GCCTGTTCGCGGTCACCAACGTCACGGGCTCCTCCTACTACGGAAACCAGGGCGTGCTGATGCCCCTGGAGGAGGCCTTCCCCTCCTTCCACCACGACTTCCTGGACGCGGGGTGGCGGCGGGGGCTGCTCAACGGGCACCTCTACAGCGTGCCCCAGCACCTCTCCATCCGCCTGCTTTTCTACCGCCGGGACCTGCTCAAAAAGTACGGCTTCGAGCCGCCCCAGACCTGGGACGAGCTGGGGCGGCAGGCCTCCGCCATCCTGGCCGGCGAGGCCCGGCCCGGCCTGGCCGGTCTTTGGTCGAACCTGAACCGCGACGTCTCCTTTTCCGTCTTCATGGACCACGTCTGGTCCCAGGGCGGCGACCTCTACGAGCAGGCGCCCCGCTGGGTGCTCAACCGCGGCCTGCTGGAGGCCGCCCTCAGGCAGATCCGCCAGCCCCTCGACCGGGGCCTGATGCCGGCGCGGGTGCTCCGCTCCGGCTACGAGGACCCCTACCGCGAGTTCCTGGAAGGCCGCAGCGTCTTCCTGCACCACTGGTCCGACGGTATCAAGATGATCCACGAGCTGCCGGCCTCGCGCCGCGAGGATTTCGGCTTCTGCCCCCTGCCCACGGCCAGCCCCCGGGTGAAGGGAAAGTCCATGATCGGGGGCCTGAGCTGGGCCGTGCCGCGCAACACCCTGTTTCCCGAGGCGGCCCTGACGGCCCTGAAGCGGATCATGGAGGAGGGGTTCCAGGCCTGGTTCGCCCGCAGGCTGGGCCCGCCCTTCCCGGGCCTGAAGGAGGTCTACCTTGACCGGACCCTGCGCTCCGAGCGCCCCTACCTGGACCAGGCGGAATTCATCCTGCGACACGGCAGGCTGCTGGAGGAATGCGCCTACATCCAGGGCGACACCTTCAACTGGCGCGACATCGGGGGCCAGGAGCTGTTCTTCTTCCTGGAGGGCAGGTCCTCGGCCTCGGAGGCGGTGGAGCGCATGGAGGCCCGTTTCGCGCCCCTGCTTCCCAACCCCCTGTATTCGGGCCTGACCGCGCAGGCCGTCGACTTCATCCACGGCCACCTGGAGGAGCCCCTCAAGGTGGCCGCGCTGGCGCGGCAGCTGAAGGTCAGCCCCGAACACCTCATCCGCGTCTTCCGGGCCGGCACCGGGAGGACGCCCCTGGAATACATCAACGCCGCCAAGATGGAGAGGGCCAAGGCCCTGCTGGCCAAGGGGGGCCTGACCGTGGGCGAGGTGGCCTTCCGCCTGGGCTACAAAAGCCGCGACCACTTCAGCCGGCTTTTCCACCGCCTGGTGAAGAACAGCCCGGGCCGGTACCGGGGCTAGCCGCCCTGAAAGCCCTTTGTTTTTGGGGCGGTTTCCGCTAACATGCTGCCGGCAGTGCCCGCTTCGGCGGCCTTCTCCCGTCCAGCGCCGGATCTCTTCTCTGGAACCCAAGCGTGCGCGACCATCCGGCCCTGGAAATCAAAAAAGTGGACCCCGGCTCCCCGGCCGGGCGCCTGGGGCTGAAGCCCGGCTTCCGCCTGGCCTCGGTCAACGGCGAACGCCTGGCCGACGAGTTCGACTACCGCTTCGCCCAGGCCGAGGACGAGGCGGTGCTGGAATACTTCGATCTGGAGGGCCGGCGCCACCAGGCCCGCGTGGAAAAGGACCCGGACCAGGACCTGGGCCTGGAATTCGCCGAGACGCCCTTCCGGTCCTGCAGGGTCAAGTGCGCCTTCTGCTTCATCGACCAGAACCCCAAGGGCATGCGGCCCTCCATCTACTTCAAGGACGAGGACTACCGCTTCAGCTTCCTCTACGGCAACTATGTCACGCTCTTCAACATGTCCGAGGAGGACATGGCCAAGGCCGTGGAGAGGCGCATGTCGCCCATGTACATCTCCGTGCACGCCACCGACGAGGTCCTGCGCAGCCGGCTTCTGGGCATCAAAAAGCCCACCCACCTCCTGGAAAGGATCCGGCGCCTGGCGGAGGCCAACATCGAGATGCACTGCCAGGTGGTGGTCTGCCCGGGCCTCAACGACGGGGAAGTGCTGAGGCGCACGGTGCACGACCTTTCGATGTTCCACCCCAGGGTGGCCTCCATCGCCTGCGTGCCCGTGGGCCTCACCAGGCACCGCGCCGGCCTGCCGGACCTGCGGCTTTCCACCCCGGAGGAGGCCGCCGGTTTCCTGGACGAATGCGGCCGCTGGCAGGAGGACTTCCGGCGGGTGCTGGGCACCCGCCTGGTCTTCGCCTCGGACGAATGGTACCTGCGCTGCGGCCGGCCCCTGCCTCCCCGCGGCGACTACGAGGATTTTCCCCAGCTGGCCAACGGGGTGGGACTGATCAGCACCTTTCTGGAGGAGTTCCGCCGGGCCTGCCGGCGCCTGCCCGCCCGCCTGCCCCGGCCCCGCCGCGTGACGGCGGCGACGGGAACGGGCTTCGCGCCCTTCCTGCGGGACTGCGCCGAAAAGCTTTGCCGGCGCGTGGCGGGCCTGGAGGTGGACGTGGTGGGCGTGCGCAACGATTTCTTCGGGGACACCATCCACGTGGCCGGCCTGCTCACCGGCGGGGACCTCGGGGCGGCCCTGAAGGGTCGCGACCTGGGGGACGAGCTGCTGCTGCCCCACGTGATGCTGCGCGACCGCGAGCAGGTCTTCCTGGACGACCTGCCCGGGCGGCGCCTGGCCGAAACTTTGGGGCTTCCGGTGCGTATCCTTCGCAGCGAGGCGGCCGACTTCGTGCGCGCCTGCCTCAGGCCCTCGGCCGGCCGGGGCGGGGTGCTGGTGGACGAGGGGCCTTCCTCCTCGGCGGACCGGGAGCTGCCCGAGGGGATGTTCGCGGGTTCGATGCTGAGGTGAAGGGGGGTTCTTGAAAACGGACGCCAACAACCTGGTGGCCATCGTGGGGCGGCCCAACGTGGGCAAGTCGGCCCTGTTCAACCGGCTGGTGGGCCGGCCCATCGCCATCGTGGAGGACCGGCCCGGGGTGACCCGCGACCGGCACAGCGCCCTGGTGGAATGGGGCGGCCGGCGTTTCTGGGCCGTGGACACGGCCGGCTACGAGACCGGCGAGGCCGGCGTGCTTCCCCGGGAATCGCTGCCCAGGAACCGCCCCCGGGTGGAATGGGAGAAGGCGGCCGGCGCGGCGCTGAAGAAGAGCATGCAGGAGCAGGTCCTGGCCGCCATGCAGGAGGCCTCGCAGATCCTCTTCGTGGTGGACGGCAAGGCGGGACTGCAGCCGGCCGACGAATGGCTGGCGCGCTTTCTGCGGCGCACGGAAAAGCCCGTGCACCTGGTGGTCAACAAGATCGATACCGGGCGCGACGAGGACAGGGTCTGGGAATTCGCCGGCCTGGGCTTCGACGGCCCCCTGGGCGCGTCGTCCCTGCACGGGCGCGCCGTGGACGCCCTGCTGGACCGGGTCTGCGCCGCCATCCCGCCCCAGGTCCGGGAGGAGGAGGCCGAGGAGGACCTGCGCGTGGCCGTGGTGGGCCGCCCCAACGTGGGCAAGTCCACCCTGGTCAACCGCCTGCTGGGCAGGGAGGCCAGCGTGGTCTTCGAGGCCCCGGGGACGACCCGCGACTCCGTGGACAGCCCCTTCCGCCACAAGGGCAAGCCCTACATCCTGGTGGACACGGCGGGCCTGAGGCACCGCGGCAGGATCACCGACGCCGTTGAGAAATACGCCTCCATGCGGGCCATCCGGTCCATCGAGAACTGCGACGTGGCCGTGCTGGTGCTGGACGCCAAGGAGGGGGTCACCGAGCAGGACGAGCGGGTGGCCGGGCTGATCCACGAGGCCGGGCGGGGCTGCGTCGTGGCCGTCAACAAGTGGGACCTGGTGGAGAAGGACAACAAGACCTTCAACGCCTACCTGGAGGCCATCCGGGCCCGCCTGCCCTTCCTGGACTACGCGCCCATCGTGTTCATCTCGGCCCTGACCCGCCAGCGCTTGGCCAACCTGATGGACCTGGTGGACCACGCCGGCGAGCAGCACGCCATGCGCATTTCCACGGGCATGCTCAACCGCGAGCTGGAGGCCATTTTGACCGAGGCTCCCCCGCCCACCCGGCACGGCAAGGCCCTGAAGATCTTCTACCTCTCGCAGACCGGGGTGAAGCCGCCGGCCTTCGCCCTCTTCGTCAACGACCCCAAGCTCCTGCATTTTTCGTACATGCGGCACCTGAAGAACAAGCTGCGCTCCAAGTTCGGCTTCGAGGGCAGCCCCATCATCGTCATGCTCCGACGGAGGAAATAGATGCAGATCCTGGTGTACTACCTGCTGGCCTGCTACCTGCTGGGGGCGGTCCCCAGCGGCTACCTGCTGGCCAGGTACTGGAAGGGCGTCGACCTGCGCAAGGTGGGCTCGGGAAATATCGGGGCCACCAACGTGCTGCGCAACCTGGGCTGGGGGGCGGGAGTGGTGGTGCTTCTGCTCGACATGGCCAAGGGGCTGCTGGCCGTCCGGCTGGGGCCGGGCCCCTTCGTCCACCGGTTGGGCATGCCCCGGGTGGACTGGGTGCCGGCCCTGGGCGGGCTGGTGGCCGTGCTGGGCCACGACTACACCCTGTTCCTGGGCTTCAAGGGCGGGCGGGGGGTGGCCACCTCGGCCGGGGTCTTCCTGGCCCTGGCGCCCTGCTCCACGCTGACGGCCCTTTTCATCTTCTGCGTGTGCGTGTGGGCCACCCGCATGGTTTCGGTGGGCTCGCTGATGGCCTCGCTGGCCCTGCCGCCCCTGCTCATCTTCTACACCGAGGCGGGCCGGGCCGGGGGACGGGGCGAACCCGTGTTCTGGCTGGCCCTGGCCCTGGCGGCCTTCATCTGGATCAAGCACATCCCCAACATCAGGCGCATCCTGGCCGGCACGGAAAACCGGCTGGGCGGCGGCAAGACCCCTTCGGAGGAGAAACATGCCTGAGGAGACCTTCGTCCTGGGTTCCGGCGGCTGGGGAACGGCCCTGGCCCTGCTCCTGGAGTCCAAGGGGAACCCCACCACGCTGTGGGGCTTCGAGGCCGCCCAGGTGGCCCGGATGCGGGAGACCCGCGCCAACCCCGACTTCCTTCCCGGCGCGCGCCTTCCCGGGGCGCTCAAGCTGGTCTCCGACTTTTCGGCCCTGGCCGAGGCCGGGGCCGTGGTGCTGGCCGTGCCCTCCAAGTTCATGCGCCCGGTGCTGGAGGCGGCCCGGCCCTTCTTCCGTCCTGGCCAGCTGCTGGTGAACGTGGCCAAGGGGGTGGAGCAGGACAGCCTGCTGACCATG
>JAJYGY010000250.1 GCA_021790555.1 bacterium | reverse complement strand
CCATGATCGCCGACGCCATGGAGAAGGTGGGCAAGGACGGCGTCATCACGGTGGAGGAGGCCAAGGGCATCGACACCACGGTGGAGACCACCGAGGGCATGCAGTTCGACCAGGGCTACCTTTCGCCCTACTTCGTCACCAACGCCGACGCCATGGAGTCGGTGCTGGAGAACCCCTACATCCTCATCTACGAGGAGAAGATCTCCAGCATGAAGGACCTGCTGCCGGTGCTGGAGAAGGTCATCCAGAGGGGCAAGCCCATCCTGCTCATCGCCGAGGACGTGGACGGCGAGGCCCTGGCCACCCTGGTGGTCAACAAGATACGCGGGACCATCAACGTGGCGGCCGTGAAGGCGCCGGGCTTCGGCGACCGCCGCAAGGCCATGCTGGAGGACATCGCCATCCTGACGGGCGGCCAGATGATCGGCAAGGACCTGGGCGTGAAGCTGGAGAAGGTGTCCCTGGAGGACCTGGGCCAGGCGCGCCGCGTGGTCATCGACAAGGACAACACCACCATCGTCGAGGGCGCCGGCAAGAAGGCCGACATCGACGCCCGCGTCAAGAGCATCCGCAAGCAGATCGACGAGACGAAGTCCGACTACGACAAGGAGAAGCTGCAGGAGCGCCTGGCCAAGCTGGCCGGCGGGGTGGCGGTGCTGAACGTGGGCGCCGCGACCGAGACCGAGATGAAGGAGAAGAAGGCGCGCGTCGAGGACGCCCTGCACGCCACCCGCGCGGCCGTGGAGGAAGGCATCGTCCCCGGAGGCGGCGTGGCCCTACTGCGCTGCCAGAAGGCCGTCCACGACCTGAAGCTCTCGGGAGACGAGAAGGTCGGCTCCGAGATCATCGCCCGGGCCCTGGAGGCCCCCCTGCGCCAGATCGCCGGCAACGCCGGAATCGACGGCAGCGTGGCCGTGGAGCGGGTGAAGAAGGAGAGCGGGGCCACCGGCCTCAACGCCGCCAACGGCGAGTACCAGGACCTGGTGGCTGCTGGCGTCATCGACCCGACCAAGGTGACGCGCTCGGCCCTGCAGAACGCGGCCTCCATCTCGGCCCTGATGCTCACCACGGAATGCCTGGTGACCGACAAGCCCGAGAAGAAGGAAGCCCCCGCCATGCCGGCCCCCGGCATGGGCGGCGGGGACATGTACTAAGCAGTAGCGAGGGAAGGGAAGCATGCCGGGAAACCTTCGGGTTTCCCGGCATTTCCTTTTTCAGCCGGAAAAATCCCAAAAAATCCTTTGGCACGGGAACAAATCCGGGTTAAGGTCGTCCGTTCCCTATGTCGCGGACCGGCCAATTTGTCTCCCCAAGTTTTGGGAGGGTACATGATCGAAGTGAAAAACCTGGTCAAAAGCTACGGCAGCTACCAGGCTGTCAAGGGCGTCAGCTTCTCCGTGGAGAAGGGCGAAATCCTGGGCCTGCTGGGGCCCAACGGCGCGGGGAAAACCACCCTCATGCGCATGCTCACCTGCTTCCTGCCCTGCACCGCGGGCGCGGCCACGGTGGCGGGGTTCGACTGCGAAAAACAGCCCGAGGAGGTGCGCCGGCGCATCGGCTACCTGCCTGAAAACAACCCCCTCTACCCCGACATGCGGGTGAGGGAATTCGTGGCCTTCTGCGCGCAGGCCAAGGGAATCCCGGCCTCCAAGCGGCCCGAGGCCGTGGCCACGGCCCTGGCAGAGACGGGCACCGACGTGGTGGGCGGCAAGCTCATCCGCCAGCTTTCCAAGGGCTTCCGCCAGCGCGTGGGCCTGGCCCAGGCACTGGTGGGGGACCCCGAGGTGCTCATCCTGGACGAGCCGACCGTGGGGCTGGACCCCAAGCAGATCACCGAAATCCGCTCCCTGATCCGCAGCCTGGCCGGTCGGCGCACCCTCATCCTTTCCACCCACATCCTTCCCGAAGTCTCGGCCGTCTGCTCGCGGGTGGTCATCATCAACAAGGGCCTGGTCATCGAATCCGACACCACGGCCAACCTCAGCCGCAAGCTCTCCAAGTCCAACAAGATCCTGGTGCAGGTGGAGGGCCCCAAGGACCAGGTGCTGAAGGTCCTCAGGGAGACCGAAAAGGTGCGCAAGGCGGCCCTGAAGGACGAGGTGGGCGGCGACGTGAACTCCTTCGTGGTGGAGACCACCAAGGATTCCGACCTGCGCTCGGCCCTGGCGGAGATCGTCATCCGCAAGGGCTGGGGCCTGCAGGAACTGCGCTTCGTCGGCCTGGAACTGGAGGAGATCTTCCTGCAGCTGGTGCGCGAGGAAGGCTCGGCCCCGATCGAGGAGGAGGCGGCATGAAAACCAACATCGCACCCATCTATTTCCGGGAACTGAAGGCCCTCTTCTACTCCCCCATCGCCTACCTGGTGCTGGTGATGTTCTGGCTGATCTCCGGGTACTTCTGGGGGTCGGTGGTGATGGCCTATTCCAACTACAGCATGGAGATGATGTCGCGCCAGGGCATGGCCGGCCAGCTGAAGATCATGGACTACATGATCTCGCCCTTCCTGGGCAACATGATGGTCACCTTCCTGTTCGTGCTGCCGCTGGTGAGCATGCGGGCCTTTTCGGAGGAGAAGAAGAGCGGCACCATCGAGCTGCTTTTCACCTATCCCTTCTCCGACCTGGACATCGTGCTGGGCAAGTACTTCGCCAGCCTCACCTTCCTGGCGCTGCTGGTGGCGGGGACCCTGATCTACCCCCTGACGGTGGCCGGGCTGGCGCACCTGCAGTGGCCCGTGATGCTGCTGGGCTTCGCCGGGCTGACCCTGGTGGGGGCGGCCTTCCTGGCCCTGGGCACCCTCACCAGCACCTTCACCGAAAACCAGGTGGTGGCCGCGGCCCTGGGCTTCGGGGCCCTGCTGCTCCTGTTCGTGCTGGGCTGGGTCAGCCAGTCCGGGGGCGGCAGCTTCGCCGGCATCCTCTCGCAGCTTTCGGTGATGAACCACTTCCAGAACTTCCCCAAGGGTCTGCTGGACCTGAAGGACGTCACCTATTTCCTTTTCTTCATCGGCTTCTGCCTCTTCGCCACCCTGAGGGTGCTGGAGAGCAAGAAATGGAGGTGAGCGCATGATCCTGGATCCCTTTACCTGGGCCGGGCTGGCCGGCCTGTTCTTCCTTCTGGCCGGCGCCGGAGCCTACGCGGTGCGCGGCGTCCTGGACGCCTACAGCATCGTGCCCCTGGGCCTGGCGGTGGCCGGGCTGGGCGTCTACCTTTACGCCCACTTCAGCGACGTGCGCCAGGCCGTGGTGTCGCGCAAGGCCCGCTTCGGGGCCAACAGCATCGTGCTGACCCTGATCGTGCTGGCCATCCTGGCCTTCGCCCAGGCCATCATCGGCAACCACAACCAGTCCTGGGACTTCACCAAGAACCACGTCAACACGCTTTCGGACGAGACCCAGAAGGTGGTCAAGGGGCTGGACCAGCCGGTGAAGCTGTACTGCTTCTTCGCCCAGCAGGGCCGGGCCCAGTACGAGGACCTGCTGCAGCGGGTGCGCGACCTGAACCCGGGCAAGGTGAGCTTCGAGTTCGTGGACCCCAACAAGCACCCCCTGCTGGCGCAGCAGTACTCGGTGCGGAATTTCGGCACCACCGTGGCCGTGTGCGGGCCGCGCAACGACCTCATCACCGGAACCACCGAGGAGGACCTGGTCAACGCCATCGTCAAGGTGAGCAGCGGCGGGACCAAGACCGTCTACTTCACCAAGGGACACCAGGAGCTGGATCCGGACGGTTCCAGCCAGCTGAGCATCGCCCAGTTCAAGAAGGCCCTGGAAAACAGCAACTACTCGGTGAAGTCCGTCAACCTGGTGGACACCCAGAAGGTGCCGGCGGACTGCTCGGTGCTGATCATCGCCGGGCCGCAGGTGGATTTTCCCGCCCCCGAGCTGAACCTGGTGAAGGACTACCTGGCGGGGGGCGGCAAGCTGATGGCCCTGCTCGACCCGCGCCGGCCGCTGAAGAACCTGAGGGCCTTCCTGGCGGCCATGGGGATCGAGGTGCACGACGACATCGTGGTGGACCCCATCCTGCGCATCTTCGGCGCCAACCCCATCGAGCCCATCACGTCCAACTTCGACCCTTCCAGCCCCCTGGCCAAGGACATGCGGATGCAGGTGATGATGCCGATGACCAGCAGCGTGGGCCTGGCCTCCAAGCTTCCGGAGGGGGCCAGCGGAAACGTGATCATGCGCTCCAACCCCACGGCCTGGGGCTATACCGGGACTTCGGACAAGATCCCGGCCAAGCCAGGCCCCAAGGACGAGCGCGGCCCGGTGACCCTGGGGGTCACCATGACCCTTCCGCCCTCGGTCTTCGGGGCCGCCTCCAGCACCTCCACGGCCCAGGCGCGGGTGGTGGTGTACGGCACCTCGATGGCCTTCTCGGACCGGGCCCTGGGCGTGTACAACAACCAGGACCTTGGACTGAACTCGGTGCGCTGGCTGTCGGACGACGCGAGCCACATCTCCATCGCGCCCAAGCCGCAGGACAATACGCCCCTGTTCGTGCCTGCCGAGCGCATGCACTTCATCTGGCTGCTGGGCCTGCTGATCCTGCCGGGCCTGGTCATCGCCGCGGGGGTCATCATGATGATCCGCCGGAACCGGGAGATCGCCTGACCGCCGGGGCCTGATTCCGGCCCCGCCGGCCGCGCCCCTGCCGTCCATCCACGAACCAGATCAAGAGGTGTGTCCATGAACTGGAGAACAACCGTAGGCGCCCTGGTGGTGCTGCTGGGCCTGTGGGCCTTCTGGCATTTCTACGAGGTGAAGGGCGGGGCCGAAAGGCAGGCCGCCGCGCAAAACGCCAAGAAGATCTTCCAAAAGCTGGACGTGGACGCGGTCGACGCCATGTTCCTGCAGCCGAAAGGTTCCCCCCAGGTCCGCCTGGTGAAGACGGGCCAGGAATGGGACCTGGTCTCGCCGGTGCAGGCCAAGGCCGACCAGCTGACGGCCAAGAACGTGGCCCAGCGCTTCGCCGACCTGCAGCAGCAGGAACTGATCGAGGCCAGCCCCACGGCCCAGGACCTCTCGGAATACGGGCTTTCCAGCCCCACGGCCTGGGGAAGCTTCCAGGGCCTCAGCGGCCTGGCCGGCACCCTCTGGTTCGGCGGCAAGAATCCCAGCGGGTCCGACGTGTACGTGCGCAGCTCGGAGGGCCCCCAGGTCTACCTGGTCGACGGATGGAACGAATCGGCCATCGCCAAGAAGGCCTCGGAACTTCGCGACCACAGCCTGTGGGACATCGACACGGGCCAGGT
>JAJYGY010000175.1 GCA_021790555.1 bacterium | reverse complement strand
GACCTCCCGCGTGACAGGCGGGCGCTCTAACAAACTGAGCTACGGCCCCAAAAAATCCCGCCGGCCGGAGCCGGCGGGAAGGCATTTATATAGCGTCTCCTCCCCTCACTGTCAACCGCTAATGATCCAGCGGGGCCACTTCCGAGAACTTCAGTTCGGGATACTTCTGGGCCGCGTTCTCGGCGCTCCAGGGGTCCCGGAACATGGCCACCACCGAGCCCTTCAGGTCCTGGACGCAGCGCAGGGTGCTGGACTGGGCCAGCTGGGCCAGGGGACCCTCGGGCCCGCTCACCCACCGGGCCATCTTGTAGGGAAGCCGCTCCAGGGTGCTGTCGGCGCCGTATTCGGAGCGCAGGCGGTACTGGATGACCTCGAACTGCAGCGGCCCCACGGCCGCCAGGATCAGGTCGTTGCCCATGGCCTTGGGGTCGCGCAGGGCCTGCACCGCGCCCTCCTCCAGCAGCGATTCCAGGCCCTTGACGAAGGGCTTGCGCACCGAGGGCGTGGCCGCCCTCAGCACCCCGAAATGCTCCGGCGAAAAGCTCGGGATGCCCGTGAAGCGCAGGTCGCGGCCGCCGGTGAGCGTGTCGCCGATGAGCAGCTGCCCGCTGTGCACCAGGCCCACGATGTCGCCGGGAAAGGCCTCCTCGGCGCTGTCGCGCTCCCTGCCGAAAAACTCGCGCGGCTTGGACAGCCGCACCGGACGCCGGCTGCGGGCGTTGTAGGCCTCCATGCCCTCCTGGAACCGGCCGGAACAGACCCGCAAAAAGGCGATCTTGTCGCGGTGGCGGGGGTCCATGTTCACCTGGGTCTTGAAGACGAAGGCCGAGAATTCCTCCCCGCCTGGCAGCACTTGGCCGGCGCTGGAGGCCCTCGGCATGGGAGGGGGGCCCATCTTCAGGAAGGCGTCCAGCAGCAGCTGCACCCCGAAGTTGGTCATGGCGCTGCCGAAGAAAAGGGGCGAAAGCGAGCCGTCGGCCACCAGCTCCGGGTCGTATTCCAGGCCCAGTTGCCTCAGCATTTCCAGCTCCTCGCGCAGGGCCGAGGCCCCCTCCGGGCCGATCATGCCGGGCAGGGCCGGGTCGTCCAGGGTGGAGACGCGCACCCGGGCGGCCTTGGCGCCCCCCTCCTGCCGCTCGAAGAAGTGGATGTCGCCGCTGGAGCGCTCGTAGAGCCCGCGGAAGCTGGGGCCGTTCCCGATGGGCCAGTTGGCGGCGAAGCAGGCCAGCCCCAGCTTCTTCTCGATCTCGTCGAGCAGCTGCAGGGGCTCCAGGGCCGGCCGGTCCATCTTGTTGACGAAGGTGAACACGGGGATCCTGCGCATGGCGCAGACGCGGTAGAGCTTCTCCGTCTGGGGCTCCACTCCCTTGCCGCCGTCGATCAGCATGATGGCGAAGTCCGCCGCCATCAGGGTGCGGTAGGTGTCCTCCGAAAAGTCCTCGTGCCCCGGCGTGTCCAGCAGGTTGAGGCGGAAGCCCTGGTAGTCGAACTGCAGCACCGTGGAGGTGACCGAAATGCCGCGCTCCTGCTCGATGGCCATCCAGTCCGACACGGCCCGGCGCTGGTTCCGCCGGGCCCGCACCGAGCCGGCCATCTGGATGGCGCCGCCGTAGAGCAGCAGCTTCTCCGTCATGGTCGTCTTGCCGGCGTCCGGGTGCGAGATGATGGCGAAGGTGCGGCGCCTGTTGATTTCGTCGAGGAAATTCATGCCCAATTCGAAGGGAGGCAAAACAAAACCCCGCCCCAACAGCGGGCGGGGTCTTGCTCTTGAACTTTGGTGCGAGGAGCGGGACTTGAACCCGCACGGGTTTCCCCATACGCCCCTCAAACGTACGTGTCTGCCAGTTCCACCATCCTCGCACGCGGCCGGAAACATGTTTCCGGCATCCGTCACATCAGTTCCTGGTAGTCCTCCTGTTTGCCCCCGTCCAGCAGGCATTCGATGATGCGCCGTCCCAGCGGATCCAGGGCCGGCTGCAGGTAGGGTTTGACCTCCTTGCGGAAGAAGGCGGAAAGGATCTCGGCCCCCTTGTCGTAGGCCTCCTCGCCCACCTCGGGCTGGGTCTCCACCTCCATGAACCAGCGGGGGATCAGCGTTCCCTCGATCTGCATGTGCCAGGGCGTGTGCCCCAGCAGGGCGCAGCGCGAGGCCACCAGCTGGTCCTCGCGGAACTTGGCGCCCCCGCGCCGGCCCAGGTACTCGCGCGCCAGCCATTCGGCCATGTAGCCGATCTTCCAGGCGCCGATGTGCTGGTTGGGGATGAGCACGTGCTTGGTCTCGGGCGATTCGCGCACCTGCTTCAGCAGCAGGTTGGCCTGCTCCACCTTCTTCCCCGTGCAGAAGGCCCAGTAGCTGCCCACGCCCTCGCTCTGCATCCCCTTGCTGTCCTGGATGGAGGGGTTGGAGAAACCCCGCGGCGCCGCCAGGCGCCACAGCCAGGCCAGGGCCGGCGGAATGACGTGAAAAAGGCCCAGGATGCCGTAGGTGGGCTTCTCCTTGGAGCAGGGCGGGCAGCGCACGCCGAAGCTTCGGATGTTGACCCCGGTCACCCCGTCCTTGATGTCCGGCACCAGGTGGCGCGGGATGATCACGCGGGGGTTGGGGCAGGGCTTGCCCGGCTCGTCCTCCACGTGCTCCCAGATGAGGGCCAGGCCCCCCGGAACGCAGTGGTGGTTGAGGAAGATCAGCGGCTCGGAGGGGGCGATGCAGAGCTTCTCAAGGTAGGGGTCGGTGCCGTAGCCGGTGATGTGGTCCACCCGCACGAACCAGCCCTTCTCCGCGTCGGCCACGTGCAGCTTGGCCTTGCCCTGGTTGTACCCGGGATGGGCCGCCCCCATGTCGTCCATCATGGGCCGCAGGTGGCAGGACAGCGGCAGGGTGACGTAGCGCTTCTCCTGGGTCAGCGAGTTGACGCCCAGCAGCAGCCGCCCGTCGTCCTGGCGGTGGATGTGGCCGATCATCTCGCTCTTGCCGCCGCCCGAGGCGCCCTCGTGCATGATGGAGACGATGATGTCGTAGGGTGTCACCACCTCCACGCAGGAGCAGTGGTTGGTCACCCAGCCTTCCCTCTCGCCCAGGTTCAGCAGCACGCTGTACACGCCCTTCTTGGCGCTGGGGCCCGGGTAGAGGTTGTAGGAGAAGACCTCGTGAACCTTCTCCATGCGGTTGTGCACCACCACCTGGCGCCCCTGGAAATGGGTGTGCCGGAAGGGCGGGGCCACGTAGATGGCGGCGCCACGCAGCTGGAAGTCGGCCGGCACCCGGTTGCCCGGGATCATGCCCTGCAGGTCGGCCAGGCCGCCGGCGAAGAAACCCGCGGCCTTGGGGCAGACCAGCAGGCTGCCGTAGCCGAATTCGGGCGGCCCGGCGTAGAAGGGCATCACGATGAGGGGCTGTTTCTTCAGCCACTCGAAGGTCTCCCGGCGCGTGTCGTCGAATTCCCTGCCGAAACGCTGCTTGTAGGTGGGCTGGTCGGTGGGCTGCTTGTCCCCGATGACCATGGCGTCCGGATCGCGCCGGCGCATGGCTGGCTCGGGGTAGTTGACCACCAGCCCGTTGCGGGCCTTGGCCACGGTGGCTTCCGTCACCAGGCCCTTGCCCGGCACCTCGAACTGCACGGCGTAGGTCCCGTCGTCCTGGCGCTGTTGGATGGCCCAGTCCGTGGACCCCTCGGCCCTCCCCAGGGCCCAGTTCAGCAGGTCCTCGCGGCAGGTGGGAACCGAGATGGAGGGCGCCGCCTTGAGGACTTCGGCCAGTTCCGCGGGCATGGAAAGTCCGGGCAGGAGGCGCGAAAAATCAACCAGTTCGCCCTGCTGCCGGGGGCTCCCCTCCCTTTCGTTCTGTGATTTCAGGCTGCTCGGCGGCATGGCGCGCTTTCAAAACGGGAAAATCGGAAAATGGGGATTCCAAAAAAGTCGCGGTATTATACGGGGAAATCCCCGGCTGTCAAAGCGGAATCGGCCCCCGGGCCGGCGAATTCACCAGTCCACGGCCACCTTCAACAGGCCCCCGGAGCGGTCCTCGTAGAGCAGGTAGCCGTGGCGCCGCCCGAACTCCCACAGCTCCTTGGTGATCTGGACGTCCTTCTGGCAGTATTCGAGCAGCTGGGCCAGCCTTCCCTCGCGGAACCAGCGCACGGCCTGGATGCCGTCGGCGCTCTTTTCCGAGTTGAGCGTGGCCTTGGCAAGGCTGTCCAGCTTCAGGCGGTGCCCCAGGGTCCGGCTGATCTCCTCCAGCAGGTCCAGGGTGGGCAGGTCCCCCAGGGGCCTGTCCGAATAGGGCTGCAGGACCCCGTAGTCGAAATTGCGGATGTTGAAGCCCAGCACCAGGTCGGCCCGGGAAAGTTCCGCGATCAGGCCGGGCACGCTGGCCTCGGTGTACTGGTGGTAGGCCCGGTCCCGGGTGGAATAGGTCACGGCCACCGAGACCTTCATGGCGTCCTTGCGCCCCCAGCCGCCCACCTCGTCGGCCAGGAACTGGGTCTCCACGTCCAGGAAGACCAGGTTGGCCTTTTCAGGATCCATCTTTTCCCCCGCCACGCCCCCTCCTTGGCCCCTGCCCGGGCCCGCCTGCGGGAGGGCGCCTGTATCCCCCTCCCCTTTCCACGGCCCCGGCGCCGTGCCGGTGTCGCCGCCGCCGTCCCGGGCGGCCACCCTTCCCCGGCCCAGGTCCATCCCGGCCGCCGGAGCCACCCGGATTCCAATCCCCCGCCCGTCCCTTCCCTCCGGGCCCCGCCGCGGGGAAGGTCCGGAGGCCGCCCTCAGCTCCCGCAGCCTTCCCACCAGCTCCAGGGCGCCGCGCTTGTCCAGGGGCTTGTTGCCGTTGCCGCACTTGGGGCTCTGGACGCAGGCCGGGCAGCCCTCCTCGCAGGGGCAGCCTTCCAGCAGCTGGCGCACCGCCTCCAGCCATTCCCCGGCCATCTCGAAGCCCTTCTCGGCCAGGGCCGCCCCGCCGGGGTGCCCGTCGTACACGAACACGGCGGGCTGTTCCAGCTGGGGATGGGTCCAGTAGGACACCCCTCCCAGGTCCCAGCGGTCGCACAGGGCGAAAAGCGGCAGCAGCGCGATCTGGCTGTGCTCCAGGGCGTGGATGGCCCCGGCGAAGTCCAGGCCGGCCAGCGCGAATTCCCTGCGCCATTCCGGGGGCAGCACCCACCAGGCCGCCCGGGTCTGGTAGGTGTGCGTGGGCAGCTCCTGCTCGAACTCGTTGAGCACCACCTGGGTGCCCATGTGCTTGGTGACGTACCCGGTCACCCGTTCGCTGGCCCGCACCTCGCCGAAGCACCACGACACCGGCCCGAAGCGCTCCTCGCGCTCCAC
>JAJYGY010000298.1 GCA_021790555.1 bacterium | reverse complement strand
GCAGGCCGACCAGCAGATCCAGCTGCAGGCGCCCACGGTCACGGTCAGCGCCGACGCGAGCCTCGAGCTGAAGAGCCAGACGTCTGCGACCCTCCAGGGCCTCACGGTGGAGCTGCAGGCCGAGGCCAGCATGCAGGTGACCGGCACCCCGGCGCAGGGATGGAAGGCCACCTGCACGCTCTGGCAATCGGCGGTCCGGTCCGAATGGTAGGTGACGGGGGTGAGGACCGTCCCGGCGTCCCCGTCGCTGGCGGTGACGACCAGGCCGGCATACAAGGTGCCGCAGACGCTTCCGCCAAAAATATATTCCTCGGCCTCGGATGAAATCAGCACCGTTCCGTCGGGCCTGGTTCCCGCCACGCTGATGGTCACCTTGGGGCATTGGCCGGCCGCGGCCGGCCCCGGCATGCCTGTCAGGCAGAGGCAGAAAAGCGCCAGGGCGATGAAGTATGGGGTTCCTCTTTTCATGGCTCCATTGAAAATTCGGGGACAGGCCGCCCATTGGGCCGGGCATGCCATCGCTTCCCCGGGCATCACCGCCCCGATGCAACCGGCCCATGAACTTAGATGCCGCCAGGGCCAAAACGTTACGGATGGTTTGACATTTTTTTCGGACGGATCCGCGGAACCGCGGTCAGGATCATGAAAAACCGGGCCTGGCGCGATGCCTGGAAACCTTTGGGGCGGATCCGGATTGAATGCACGGGATGCGGAAGTATAAACGAAGGCCTGGCATCATTCAAGGTCAAATGTGCAACGCGCACTTCTTCTACTTTATGTTAAATAACGGGTCTCGCCGGGGCCACGGTCAAGTCAGGATCCCCGGCGCCATTGGTCCGGCTTCAGGCGGTAAATGTAACAGTCCAAATCCCTGGTCAGGCGGGCCCGGGCCAGCCGCTTTTTCCAGGCGGGACCCGGCTTTTGGAAGAACATGACCACCACGTTGAAAGGCCGGTGGATGCCCTCCACCTTTTTCCGGATGTCCGCCATCGAACGGATGAAGTAGACCCGTTTCATGGTGAAGGCGAGCAGGTGGGGAGGCGAATCCGGGATGGAAAAGGAGGGCGAAAAAACGACGTCGGAAAAGTGGATGTCGCGCCGGAAAATCCCCTCGACGTGCCCGTAGGGCAGGGTGAATTTTGGAAAACGGGAGGGAAAGGTGGGGAAGGTCAGCGAAAGCTGGAACAGCACGGCCAGGCCCGCCGCCACGGCCGGCGGCCATGCCGGGACACGGACGCGCAGCCATTCCTCCGCGGAAACGAGGGCCAGCGCCGGCACCAGCGCGAAGGGGACCGTGCAGACGGAAGTCTCGAATTTGACGCTGGTGTACCCGTGGATCTGCGAATAGGAACGGAACACCAGCACGTGCAGCACGCAGGGGACCAAAAGCACCGGCACGAGCCAGAAGAGGATTTTCCAGCCCGGGCTCAGGGCCTTTCCGGCCCGGACACGGAACGCGGCCAGAATCCCCAGGCAGGCCCAGCAGCCCACGGCGGCCAGCAGGAGCGCGGGCTCCGAATTTCCGAAATCCGCCCTGAGGTAGGGCCACCAGTTGGCCGGAAAATCCGCAAGGTTGGCCGCAAAGGGGCCCGCGTTGAGCCCGCTGCGGAACAGGAAGTCGTGGAAGAGCGACCGGAAGCTGGCCGGATCGAGCCAGGCCTGCTGGAGGACGAACAACAGCATCGCCAGCGCGGGGCCGCACCAGAAGCCGAGGCTCTTTTTCAGCATTTCCCGCCTTCCGCGTCCCATCTCCCCGAGCAGCAGCCTCTTGGCGTAAAGGGTGATGCCGACGAAGAAAAACAGCCACTCCGTGAAAAAGCCCCAGAAAAGGAGGAGGCCCTGCGCCAGGCGCAACCTCCTCCCCTTTTCCGCGGACCCAGGCCGGGCAAGCAGCAGTTCCAGGAACACGCACCAGATGTACGGCATGGTGCCGGCCATGTCGGACATGTAGACGTTCTGGTGCCAGTACAGGGGCCCCGGGGAGAACAGGTCGAGCAGCAGGGGCAGGCAGGCGAACCCGAAGGCCGGTCCCTCGGCGAAATCCGCGAGCCGGAGGGCCGCGAAAACCAGCCAGGACAGGCCCAGGGCGGTGAGGAAATGCAGGGCCAGGTTCCAGCCCATGATCATCCGCGGGCCGGGCTCATGCCCCATCACTTCGGCCAGGATATAGACCGGAAAAAAGGCGCCGGGAGGGTAGGAATGGTACACGCCCCGGCTCACCAGGCTCGGGAATTCCACCGAGGCCGGGTTGTTGAAAAGGCCGAAGGCCAGCTTCCAGGGGGTTTCACGGTACCAGTTGCGCGTGATCAGCATGGTGGCGCAGGTCAGCCACTGGTGGTGGCTGAGGCTGGGGGAAATCACCCCGAACCAGGGCCTTCGGATCTTCACCGTGTAGGCGAACAAGGCCAGGCAGAGGAGGGTCAGCGCGAGCAGGGACCTGGCGCTCGCCTTCATGGAAAAAGGCGCGGAAGAAGTCAAGGGATGCCCCCAAACGGATCCAAGGACCGGCCCCGGATATCGGGCCGCCGGCTGAACGTGGGGGATATTATGCGCGGTCCGGCCCTATTTCAAGCGTGGAGTCCGGCGCGCGGGCCGGGAGGATCCGGCCTACCTGAGCAGGTAGGCCATCACGGGCCTGGGGTAGGAACGGACCTGGCCCTGGCGCAGGGATTGGAGGCTGAGGCAATAGGCGCCGTTTGCCAGGCCGGCGGCCCAACCCTGGGGCAGGGCCACGCGCTGCCAGCCGGCCTGGTACGCGCCCGGCAGGTCGAAGCGGGCCACGCAGGTCATGGCCTGGGTGTAGACCCGCACGCGGATCCTGTCGCAGGAGCCGCCCAGTTCCACGAACACGCCGCGCGGGTTGGGATCGGGCTCCGCCAGGGCCTCCAGGATGACGTTGACGCCCCCGGTGGGCGCGGCCACTTCCCCACCCGACGTGGCCGTCTCCGTCTTTGTCGCGCTCATGGTCGACTCCTGGGTGGGGGACGCCGTCGCCGACGGGGTCGGGGACGCCGAATCCGTTCCGGTGGCAGTGAGGCCCGCGGTGGCCGTCTCCGACGCGGAAGGCGTCGGAGACATCGAATCCGTCGCCGTGGCGCTTATGCCGGCGGTGGGCGTCGCCGTGGTCGTGGGCGTCGGCGAAGGCGAATCCGTCGCGGTCTCACTCAAGCCCGCGGTGGGCGTCGCCGTCGACGTGAGCGTCGGCGAAGGCGAATCCGTCGCGGTCTCACTCAAGCCCGCGGTGCGCGTCGCCGTCGACGTGGGCGTCGGCGAAGGCGAATCCGTCGCGGTCTCACTCAAGCCCGCGGTGCGCGTCGACGTCGACGTGGGCGAAGGCGAACCCGTCGCGGTCGCGGCGGGACTGGCGGTCCGTGTGGCGGTGGCGCCGGGCGTGGGCACCGTGGGGGTGGAGGAAGGGCTGGGGCTGAGGCTGGGCGTGGGGGTGCCGGAATTGTGGTACACCTCCACGTCCGTGTCCTCCACCTCGGTGTAGGGCACGGTGGTGTTGGTGCCCGAGACCGCGGTCTGGTCGTAGTCGCCGCACTTGAAATAGAAGCTGTCGGAAAGCACGCCCGCGCTGGGCGTGTGGGTGTACAGCACGCCGCCGTTGATGGAAACCGTCAGCACGCCGTTGGAGAGGGACAGGGTGAAGGTGTAGGGGGTGTTGAGGGCCACGGGCGCGCCCAGGTTGATGTAGCTGCCGGCCCCCTTGGCCTCCTCGTACAGGATCTCGAAGCCGCCCAGGCCGCCCGAATAGATGAGCTCGCACAGGGGGATGCCGCCCGTGGAATTGAAGACCTGCGCCACGGTGGTCTTGCCGCCGGATCCGCTTCCCAGCATGAGGACCTTGCCGGCCACGCTCAGGGTGTTGATGCCCGTGGGGGCCCAGGCCGCGCCGGATCCGCCGTTCATCTCGCGCATCTCGCAGCGCGGGTGCAGGGACCCGGACGTGGGCGTGCCCGTCTGGGTGTCCATGAACACCTGCCCGCCGTCGGAGGCCGTGTAGAAATAGGGGTCCGTGTGTCCCGCCGAGAGCTGGCCGGAACTGACGGTGGTTCCGTCCGGCTCCTGGAGCTCCCAGACGGAGTAGTCGATCGCGCCGAAGGCGGGCGCGCAGGTGAAAAACAGGATGGCCGTGGAAAGCAGGGCGCCGCGCCTCATGACCCCAGTATAGCAGGCCCGGCCGTGGCCGGCTTGTCCCTTTCAGGCAGGTTCTTGTCCCTTCCCCTGCCGCGGGGCGAAGACCAGGCCGCGCCGGTATTCCCCCGGCGGGCGGCCCTCCACCCGCAGGAAGGCCCTGCCGAAGGAGGCCTGGGTGGCGAAGCCCACGCGGCCGGCGATGTCCTTGATGGGCAGCCCGGTCTCCCGCAGCAGGCGCTTGGCCGCTTCCAGCCGGGCCCGCAGCATCACGCCCTGGGGGGTGGGCCCCCCGGTCCGCCCGGCCAGGTGGGTCAGCTCCGAAACCGAGCAGCCCAGCATCCGGGCCGCCTCGGCCAGGCCCAGGCGGCGCTCCGGCCGGGCCAGCGCCTGCTCCTCCAGCCGCGCCAGCAGGCCGGGCGCGGCCGGGGCGGCCGGTCCGGGCAGGCGCTCCACGGCGGCTTCGTCGGCCAGCAGGGCCAGGAAGGCGCGCAGGGACGCGGCCAGGCGCCAGGCCGGGGCCGGGTTCCGGCGCCAGGCAAGGGAGCACAGCGCGGCCAGGGCCCGCGAAGCCTCCGGCCCGCAGGCGCGGGGCCGGCCCAGGAACCCGGCCAGTTCGGGCGCGCGTTTCAGCAGGTCCGGGGACCGGAAGTGCGCGGTGATGACGTCGGTGACGTGGGTGGGGTCGCCCGCCGCCCCGTGGGCCATGCCGGGCGGGATGAGCACCATGTCGCGGCGCCGCAGGCTCCGGCGGGACCCGCCCGCCAGGACAAGGTCCACCCGGCCGCGGTGCACCACGTAGAGTTCGAATTCGCGGGCGTGGGAATGAAGCGGGAACCGGAATCCCAGCACCTTTTCCTTGAACTGGAGGTCCAGGGTGGTGAGGGAGGGGCCGCGCAGGGAGGCGGCCCGGCGCTCGCGCCGGCGCCACTGGATGCGGCCCACGGCCCGGGCAAAGGCGGCCGGCCGGCGCCGCAGACCCAGGCGCGCCTGGTTTTTAATACGGGTTTTCGCGCGTGTGGCCATGTTCCCCCCTTGTGCGGGGTCATTTTACCCGTTTTTGCCGGTGCTGGCCCGTTTTTTCAACGCCACGCGCGCCGCGCTTGACCGGGATCATTTTCCAGGCGGCCGGAAGGGGTAGGATGGCATCCGGAGGTGCGCCATGGAAACCCGGGAACAGGCTCCGGCGGCGGGGCAAGGCCG
>JAJYGY010000404.1 GCA_021790555.1 bacterium | reverse complement strand
CACGAAGAGCAGCTTCTTCCCGTCCGGGGAGGGGCGGGGCGAGAAAAGCCCGGTGACGTCGTTGGTCAGGGTCTTGGCGGTCCCGCTGGCCCTGTTCCATTCCACCAGGTTGTAGACCCCTCCCTCATCGGCCGACCAGAACAGCTCCCTGCCGTCCGGCGTGAAGCAGGGCATCACCTGATTGAAGGAACCGTCACCCAGGCGGGTGCGGCCGCTGCCGTCGGAGCGCATCAGGAAGACCTGGTTCTTGCCCTCCACCTCGGCCGAATAGGCGATCCACTTGCCGTCCGGGGACCAGGCCGGGTCCGTCACCAGCGAATCGGCCGGGTCGTCGGTGAGGCGCTTCAGGTGGCGGCCATTCAGGTCCACGGTGTACAGGTCCGTGGACCCGTGGAGGCTGCCGGAAAAGGCCAGCGTCTTCCCGTCCGGGGAGAAGGCCGGCGCCGCCAGCGAGTCGAAATCCAGCTTCAGCTTCCGGATGCCGCCGTCCGCGACCGACCCCAGGCACAGGTACTCGTCCCCCCCCTGGGCCAGCACGAAGGCCAGGGTCTTCCCGTCCGGGGACCACGACAGGCGCTCGCCCGGCACGCCCATGGCTCCCGAGGAGCCGATCTCCTGGAAGGGCCCCCCGAAAAGCACCCGGGGATGCTGGCCCAGCGCCCCCATCACCCAGATCTGTTCCCTGCCCCGGCGGCTGGAGACGAAGGCGATGCGGCGTCCGTCCGGCGACCAGGCCGGGGCGTTGTTGTAGGCGAGGAAATCCGGCGTGGCGTGGGTGAGGGCCTGGCCGAAGGCCGAGGCCGGCTGCTTGCCCGAGGCCTCCACCCAGTACTTCTCGTTGAGCCAGGTCATCCAGGCCCGGTTGAATTCCCGGTAGCTGAGGCCGGTGACCTCGCGGATGACCTGGTCGGTGGAAAGCTGGGCCTTGAACTTCTTGATCAGCAGGCCGACCTTGTCCTGGCCCCAGCGGTCGGCCAGGAACTGGATGGCGCTCTGGCCGGCCTTGTAGGCCAGGTAGACGTTGTCGAGGTGGCCGAAGCCGTCCATCATGTAGAGCGGCTGAACCCGGCCGTTCATCACGGCGTCCCTCAGCACCATGTCGGCGTAGCTGTCCCAGTTCTGGGCGCAGTATTCCGCCATGCCCTCGATCATCCACTGCGGGATGACGTAGTTCTTCAGCACGCGGAAGGAGCGCGCGCCCTCGCCGTAGAGGATGTCGAACTGGATGGCGTGGGTGAACTCGTGGAAAACCACCTTCTGCAGCCAGCGGTCGGACCCCATGGTGGGGAGCACCACGCGGTTCTTGAAGGGCTCGGTGAAGCCGCCCACGCCCTCGGTGAGGATTTCCTGGGTGATGTTGGTCTGCTCGAAGTCCAGGTGGTCCTGGTACAGGAAAAGGGGCGTGCGGGCCTTGGGATAATAGCCCATCACGCGGCAGTCGTGGCGGTAGGCCATCTCGGCCACCACCGCGGTCTTGCGCGCCAGGGACTCCTCTTCGGGGTAGAAATAGATGTCGAAGTGGGCGCTGCGCATGATTTCCCAGCGGAAATCCTTGCGCAGCACCTTGTTCTCGCCGAAAGGCAGGGCCAGCCCCGACAGGGCGGGAAAGACCAGGAGGAGCGGCAGGAGAAAAGTTTTGAAAAAACGCATCTTCCTTGCCGAGTTGAAGGGAGGGCCGCCGCGTTCCCTCCCCCGAAGGGTGCTTCCGACCGGGGCCTACCTCAGGTCCGCCACCCAGAGGGCGTCCTTCAAGGTCGGCAGCCAACGGTTGTTCTTGCCCACGAAGGCCACCAGGGTTCCGTTGGGGGAGAACTGGGGGTCCCGCGATTCCAGCCGGAACGGAAGGACCTCCATGGCCTGCCCCTCCTTCAGCCCGATGACCCGGATGCTGTGCAGGGACGGGAAGATGCCCAGGTGCCGGATGGTCTCCTCCACCGCCAGGAGGCTGCCGTTGGGGGACCAGGCCAGGTTGGAAAGGGCCCCGCTGCGGATGAGGAAGCTCTGCCGGGTTTCGTAGAGCTTGCGGGGCTTCAGGCCGTCCTGCCGGGCCACCCACAGCTCGTCCTGCCGGAGCGCCTCGCGGCGCACCAGGAAGGCCAGGTGGTCGCCCTTGGGGTTCCAGCTCAGGTCGGAAAGGCGGTCCCTGGTGTCGAAAAAGTGCCTGGGCCAGGACCCGTCCCTGCCCACCGTGTAGATGCGCGACCCGCCGTCCCCGCGCACGATGAAGGCGATCCGGCTGGAATCCGGGGACCAGACCGGCGGCAGGATCTCGTCCTCCTCCCCGCTGAAGACCTTGCGTGTGCCGCGGCCGTCGGCGTCGCTGACGCGCACCGTCCACACAAAGCGGCCCCGGCGCTCCTCAAGCAGGAACTTCTCCTTGTTGGGGGTCAGCCAGTAGGGCGAATCCAGCTCGCCCGGGCTGAAGGGGCGGGTGTCGGTGCCGTTGGCCTTCATGGCCATGAACTTGTCGTGGGCGTTGATGAAAAGGACCTTGTTCTGGGCCGCGTTCCAGGCCGGAAAATGCGCGTTTTCGCGGGTGTAGCTGAAATGCTGCCAGTTGGAGCCGTCGTCGTCCGAGATGGCCACGTAGGGCGGAATGTAATGGCGGCTGATGTAGGCGATGGACTTCCCGTCCGGCGAATAGGCGGGGTAGCCGGACCAGTCCGCGCCGGAAAGCGGCACCACCACGTCCTTTTCCAGGTCCACCCGCCAGACGCGCGAATGCCCCTTCTGGGGGCCCGAAAAGACCAGGTAGCGGCTGTCCGGGGACCAGACCTGGGAATCCCGGCTGGCCCAGACGTCGTCCCTGGGAACCAGGCTCTGGCTGGCCATCAGCACGGGCTCCTTCTTTCCGGCCTTGCCGGTCATTTCGCCGCGGCTGTACCGCAGCACCCAAAGCTGCTCCTTTTTTGACTTCGGCGAAAGGTTGTAATAGGCCATGCGGCTGCCGTCCGGGGACCACCAGCCCCCCCGGGCCTGCAGGCCGGCCTTTTCCGGGATGGAGGCAAGGGCGGGCTTGTCGTAGATCCCCCACCAGCTGTTGCCCTTGACCACGTAGGAATAGGCGATGGCCGAGGCCTGTTCCGGCCCTCCCTTGTCCTTGCCCGAAGGGGGGCGGGGGGCCCAGCGCGGCGAGGCGGCCGTGGCGTTCAGGTCGCCCACCAGGCGGGAGAAGCCGCGCACGTCGGCCTTGGGGATGGAGGCGTCCTCCCACACGAAGACCGCCAGGGGCAGGGCCAGCACCAGAAGCAGGGCCGTCATCAGGCCCGAAAAGGACGGCTGGAACTCCAGGGCCCGCTTGTACAGGCCCACCGCCGCGAGGGCCAGGGCGGCCAGCTCCAGCGCGAAGGCGGGCACGAAGACGAACTGCGTGAACAGCACCAGGGCCCCCGCCTGGGCCGCCAGGCCCAGCAGCAGGTAGAAGCCGCCCCCGGCCTGTTCCCAGTTGAACAGCAGCTCGAAGAGGTAGGAAAGCCCGACGTAGGCGGTGAGGAAGAGCACGGCCAGGAAGAACAGCCCCCCGTCGGCCCCGGGCTTGAGCACCTGGGCCGCCTCCAGGCCGAAGGCCAGGGCCAGGCCGAAGTAGAAGACCAGCAGCAGGAGGAACAGCCCGGCCCTGCGGTCCGGGCGTCCTCCGTGGACCAGCCGCGGCCAGTCCGAAGCCAGGCTGGCCAGTCCCCACGCCAGCAGGCCCAGGGCCATGGCCAGGGGCAGTTCCCTTCCCGCCACGTGCGCCGCCGCCCCGCCCAGCACGGCCGCCAGGCCCGCCAGGCCCAGCCAAAGGGCCAGGTGTTCCCGCAGGCCCAGGTCCCTCACCCTGGCAAGCAGCGCCAGGGGGTTGCGCGTGGAAACCCCGGGATCCCGCGGGACCGGCGGCGCGGGGGCCTCGGCGGCGCCCTGCGGAACGCCCGGGCCGGCCTGGCCGGTTTCCGGTTCCGCCTGCGCCTCCTGGGTGGCCTGGCCCTCTTCGTTTTCCATGCGTTCCTCCCCCTCCAGATGGATGTGCCAGGGTGCCGGAACCGGGGCCGCGGCGCCCCGGTTTCTCATCCCGCAAAAGACTTCCCGTCAACGGACGTGCCCCGCCTCCCCGTCCCCGGGGCGGCGGCTACCAGGCCCGGTAAAACAGGCTCATGCTGGCTTCGGGCTTCAGCCCCTGGACCCAGGAGCGGATGTCGGTCCTGGAAATGCCCGTCAGCATTTCCGCCAGGCTGGGCTTGTGCCGGCCGATGATGAGTTCCGGCTGGCCCTGGATGCCGCATAGGCGGGCCGCGGCCTCCACGGCGTCATGCAGGTCCCCCAGGCGGTCCACCAGCCCCATCTTCAGGGCCTGGCTTCCCGAGAAAATCCTGCCGTCGGCGAAGCTCCTGACATAGGCCTCCACCTGGGCCAGGCTGGGATCGGCCTTGCCCCGGGCCAGGCCCCGCGCCCGCATGGCCTTGATGAGGGGTCCGCGCCGGCCCTGGGCCACGGCCTGGACGAACTGCCCGTAGACGTCGTCGATGACGCCCTGCAGGTAGGCCCTCTCCTGGGGGGTCATGGTCCGGTCGAAGTTGCCGGTGTCCTTGAACTTGCCGGACTTGATGACCTCCATCCTGAGGCCCACCTTGGTCAGCAGCTTCTCCGCGTTGGGCATCTCCATGATGACGCCGATGCTGCCCGTGAGCGTGCCGGGGTCTGCCACGATCTCGTCCGCCGGGCAGGAGATGTAGTAGGCGCCCGAGGCCGCCACCGAACTCATGGCCACCACCACCTTGCGGCCGGTCTTCTGGAAGCGGCGGATGGCCTCGTAGATCTCCTGCGAGGCGGCCACGCCGCCCCCGGGGCTGTCCAGCTCAAGCACCACGGCGCGCACCCCGCGCACCTTGTCCTCGTAGCGCCGCAGCCAGGTGTCCATGTAGTCGCTGCTGGTGATCGCGCCCTCGAAGGGCAGGACGGCGATGCGGTTTCCCTCCTGGCCGGCTCCCTTGGACTGGAAGGCCCGCCAGAAGTCCGTCCCCGCCCGGGCGCCCATCGGCAGGCAGGCGAGGGTCAATGCCATGGCGATGGCAGTTTTCATGGCCGGCTTCCTCTCAAGAATTGGACCTATTTTTTCAGGCCGAGATCCGAGGCGACGTCCTCGACGATGCCGCCGCTGACGACCTCCTTCTTGACCAGGAAGGTTTCAAGGAGGGCGTTGTCGCAGATGGTGTTGATCAGCCGGGGGATGCCCTGGCTGTGGTTGAAGACCGCGGTGATGGCCTCCTCGGAGAAGACCTCCCGGGTGCACCCGGCGATGGAAAGGCGGTGCCGGATATAGGCGGCCGTGGCGTCCCGGTGCAGGGGCTTGATGTTCACCTTCACCGCTATGCGCTTCACCAGGGGCGGGGCCAGGGCCATGTAATTATCAAGCGCGGTCAGG
>JAJYGY010000162.1 GCA_021790555.1 bacterium | reverse complement strand
CTGGTGCACGGCCCTGGCCACCAGCTCCTTGCCCGTGCCGTTTTCCCCCAGGATCAGCACCGTGGCGTCGCTGGCCGATGCCCGCCGGATAAGCTCGAAGACCTCCTTCATGCCGCGGCTGTTGCCCACCATGCCCGGGAACTCCCGCTCACCGGCCTCCTTGTGGGCCGCCTCCACCACCGAGCGGGTCAGCCCCAGGAAAATGCCCGCCGCGTCGTCCGACTTGAGGAATTCGTTCCAGTCCTGCTGGGTCCCCTCCCCAAGTCCCTGCTTCAGGTAGAGCACCCCCAGGTTGTAGATGGCGTTCTGGCTCCTGGGGTCGCGGCGGATGACCCACTTGAACTCCTCGGCGGCCTCGGAAAAGCGGCCGGCGTGGAAATAGGCCACCCCCAGGTCATTGTGCAGGGCCAGCTGCCGGGGAAGGTCCTGCACCAGGTCCAGGGCCTTGCGGTAGGATTCGGCGGCGGCCGCGAACTCCCCCTTGGAGGCGTGCAGGTCTCCCAGCACGCCGATGGCCAGGGGGTTGCGGGAGTCCAGGCGGGCCGCCTCGTGCAGGTGCCTCTCGGCCTTTTCCGACTTGCCCTGGCTCTTCTGGGCCAGCCCCAGGTGCAGGTGGGCGTTGGACAGAAGCTTCTGGACGTCCCCGGAAAAGGCCGCCGCGAGGGGGCTGCCCTTCAGGTCCGGCTCGAGGGCCAGCAGCCTCTCGAAATAGGCCTCCGATTCCTGGAAGCGGCCCTGTCCATAGTGGAGGAAGGCCGCCTGGAAGGCCGCGTCCCAGCGCTGGGGGTCCTTTTCCAGCGCCTCCAGGTACTTGGAAAGCGCCTCCTCGGACCTCCCGGAAAAATAAAGGGCGTGGCCCCACCAGGCCAGGAGTTCGGCGTGGCCCAGTTCCTCCTTGGACATCTGGGGGAACTGCTTCAGGGCCTGCTCGTGGCGGCCCTGTTCCACCAGCTTTTTCAGCTTTTCCAGGGCGGAGAAGCGCAGGGAGGCGCCGCAGCGGTTGCAGAAGCGGGCCTGGGAGGGGTTCCGGTTGCCGCAGGAGGGGCAGATCACCGGCGCCTCCCTCTCCCGGATCCGGACCGGCGGGGGGCCTTGGCGGGGGCGAAGGCTTCGGGATGTTCGGTTTGAAGGTATTTCACCCGGTGCGAGGCGATCTCGGCGATCTTGGGAAAATCCTGGAAGCGGGGCACCAGCGAGGAATAAAGGGCGGCGGCCTTTTCATACTGCCCGGCCTGCTCCTGCTCGAAACCCTTGCGGAATTCGGCCTCGAACTGGAGCAGGCGCTGGCGTCCCTTTTCGGAAAGGTGGGTCACCCACAGCAGGCCTCCGGCGTTGAGGAAGGCCAGCCCCAGCACGGCGACGAAATAGGGGGGGAAAAGGAAGGCGGAAAGCAGGGTCACCAGCGTCAGGCCCCCCCATTCCGTGGTCCGCATGAGGGTGTGGGGCCGGTAAAGCTGCTGGGCTTTGCCCGTGTCAAGGCCCCAGAATCCGGATCTCAGCTTCGGGGGAAGCGCGTCATCGGGCATGCGGACCTCTCGAGTGCAGAGGCGTGGTGGAGGACGGTGGTTGCGAGGATCAGGCCGAAATCAGGCCGGAGAGGATCTCCAGGATCCTGGATTCCTCCAGCGCCCCGGCGCCGGGCAGCAGGTGGATCGTCTCCCCGGGATCCAGGATTTTCCGGCCGACCTCCTCCAGGACGGCCGGATCCACCTTACCACCGGGAAGCCGGTCTGGAAACCCCAGGCTCCTCCATTGGAAGCGCCGCTGGGTGGCGGAAGACACCCCGGGCAGGGGGAGCCCCAGCATCTCCAGCAGGCGGTCCTGGGCCAGCAGGCCGACCGCGACCAGCTCACCGTGCAGCCAACCCTTCAGGCCGGGCAGCAGCGAAAAACCGTTGCAGAAACTGTGGGCCGCGGCCGCCAGCGAACCCCCCAGGCAGGACGCCAGGCCCGAGAGCAGCAGGTTGGCCTCCACCAGGTCCCGCCATTCCGGGCCCGGGGCCGAAGGCGCCGAGGGCCCCCACGCCAGCACCCTGTCGTAGGCCTGGCGCGCCAGGGAAAGGCCAAGCCCGTCGCCGAAGGCGGCCGGCTGCCCGGCGCGCAGGGGCTCCAGTTCGAGCCATTTGGCAAGGGTGTCGGCCATGCCGGCCTTCAGCAGGCGTGGCGGAGCCGAGGCCAGCAGGGTGAAATCGACCAGGCAGGCCGCCGGCGGCGATGAAAGGTCCCGCACTTCCAGGAACTCGCCCCGCGCGGAATAGAGCGCGGCGATGGGGGTGGCGCAGGCGCAGGTGGCCGCGCTGGTGGGAACCGTGGCAACCGGCAGCCCAGCGAGCTGGCCGGCCAGCTTGCAGGCGTCCAGGCACTTGCCGCCGCCCAGGGCCAGCAGGGCCCCGGCGCGCCGTTCGCGGGCCGCCGCCGAGATCCGCTCCACGGTCTCCCGGCAGCACTCGCCGCCGGAGGGAAACTCGAGGGGCTCCAGCAGGGCCGGGGAGCCAGGCTTCAGGCGCGGAAGGACCCGGGCCAGCAGGAAGGCCTCGCCCACCGGAAGCAGCGGGGATCCCAGGGCCTCCAGCGCGGGGCCGGCCTGCTCCAGGACCGTGTCCCCGGCCAGCCAGAGCCCGGGGCCGGCCTGCAGGCGGGCCAGATCCGCCTCCGCCCCGACGGGGCCCTGCTCCAGCAGGGCGGCCTTGCGTCTGAGATATTCTTGGGAATTCATGAAATCCAGCGAACGGAGCCGGGGTCCGGGCGGGGGAACTTCCGGCGGGGAGGGCCTCCCCGCCCCGCCGAAGATCCCCGGCCCCCGGGCCCTATTTCGCCGCCGCCATCTCGCGCTCCACCAGGGCTTCCTTGCGCGAGAGCTTGATCTTGCCGGACTTCTCGTCGACCTCGATGCACTTCACCAGGATGGTGTCGCCTTCGCGCACCACGTCCTCGACCCGGTTGACGCGGGTCTTGGCCAGCTGGCTGATGTGCACCAGGCCGTCGGTGTTGGGCAGGATGTTGACGAAGGCGCCGAAGTCGGTGATCTTGACGACCGTGCCGAGGTAGGTCTTGCCGATCTCGGCCTCGGCCACCGACTCCTCCACCATCTTGATGGTCTTCATCAGGGTGTCGCGGTCCATGGCGGCCACCTGCACGACGCCGTCGTCGTTCACGTCCACCTTGGCGCCGGTCACCTCCTGGATCTTCTTGATGTTCTTGCCGCCCGAGCCGATCAGCATGCCGATCTTGCTGGGGTTGATCTTCACCGTCTCGATGCGCGGCGCGTAGGGCGAAAGCTCGGCCCGGGGCGCCGGCAGCACCTGGGACATCTTGTCCAGGATGAACAGCCGTCCCGCCTTGGCCTGGCCCAGGGCCTTCTGCATGATGTCGCGGCTGAGGCCCTCGATCTTGATGTCCATCTGGATGGCGGTGATGCCCTTGGAGGTTCCGGCCACCTTGAAGTCCATGTCGCCGAAGTGGTCCTCCAGGCCCTGGATGTCGGTGAGGACGACGAACTTGTCCCCTTCCTTGATCAGGCCCATGGCCACGCCGGCCACCGAGGCGCTCAGGGGCACGCCCGCGTCCGCCAGCGCCAGCGAGCCGCCGCAGACCGAGGCCATCGAGGACGACCCGTTGGACTCCAGGATCTCGGAGACCACGCGGATGGTGTAGGGGAACTTCTCCCAGGCCGGCAGCACCGCCTTGATGGCCGACTCGGCCAGGTGCCCGGGCTCGATCTCGCGCCTGCCGGGCCCGCGGTTGGGCTTGGTCTCCCCCACCGAGAAGCTGGGGAAGTTGTAGTGCAGGTAGTACTTGCGCCAGGTCTCGCCTTCCAGCTCCTCGCTCAGGGCCTCGTCGTCGGAGGTCCCCAGGGTCGCCACCACCAGGGCCTGCGTCTGCCCGCGGGTGAACAGGGCCGACCCGTGCGTGCGCGGCAGCACCGAGGCCTCGATGGTGATGGGCCGGATCTCGTCGAAGGCCCTTCCGTCGGGGCGGACGCCCTGGGCGATCATCTGGCGCACCAGCTCGGTCTCCACGTTCTCCAGGGCGGTGCGGATGGCCTTCTCCTGCTCGGCCAGGCCGGGCAGCAGGGCCGCCACGCACTCCTCCTTCACCTTCTTGACGTCGTCCTGACGGGCCAGCTTGTCCGGGTTCTGGATGGCCTTGCGCATCTTCTCGGTGGCCCATTCCCGGGCCTGCCGGTCCACGTTCTCGTCCAGCTTGTGCAGGGTGACGGCGGCCTTGGGCTTGCCGGCCCGCTTCACCAGCTCCTCCTGCAGGGCGCAGATCTGGCGGATGGCGGCGTGGGCCAGGTCCATGGCCTGGAGGAACTCATCCTCGGAGATCTCCTTGGCGTTGCCCTCCACCATCATGATGGAATCCTTGTTGGCCGCCACCACGATGTCGACGTCCCCCTCCTCGATCTGCTTGAAGGTCGGGTTGACCACCCACTGCCCCTCCACGCGGCCCATCCGCACGGCCCCGATGGGGCCGGCGAAGGGGATGTCGGACAGGCACAGGGCCGCCGAGGCTCCCACGATGGCGGGCACGTCCGACTCGTTCTCCTTGTCCGACGACAGCACCATGGCGCTGACCACCACCTCGTTCAGGTAGCCGTCCGGGAACAGCGGCCTCAAGGGGCGGTCGATCAGGCGGCAGGTGAGGATTTCCGAATCCCGCTGCTTGCCTTCGCGCTTGAAGAATCCGCCCGGAATCTTGCCGGCCGAATAGGTCTTCTCGCGGTAGTCCACCGTGAGGGGGAAGAAATCCTGCCCCTCGCGCACGTTTTCGGCGGCCACCACGGCCACCAGCACCACCGTCTCGCCGTACTTCACCCACACCGACCCGTCGGCCTGCTTGGCCACCTTGCCGGTCTCGATCGAAAACTCCCTGCCTCCCAGGTCCATCCCGACTCTCTCGACTCCCATAGCCTTCGCCCTCTGCAAAATGAATGGATGAAATCCCTCTCCCGAAGCGCCTACTTCCTCAAGTTCAGCCGCTCGATCAGGGTCTTATAGCGCGCCGCGCTATGCTGCCGCAGGTATTCCAGGAGCCCGCGCCGCTGGTTGACCAGCCGGAGCAGTCCGCGCCGGCTGTGATGGTCCTTGGCGTGGCCCTTGAAATGTTCAGAAAGGTAATTGATGCGCTCCGTCAGGAGCGCCACCTGCACCTCCGGGGAACCCGTGTCCCCCTCGTGGATGGCGTAGGACTTGATCACCTCGGTCTTGCGGTCCTTCAACAAAGCCATGGCGGCTTCCTCCAGGGATGAAAAGCCCTCGCCCCAGGCCTCCGTTTGAGGTCGCGGAGGTCCGAGAACGGGGTTGTGAACGGCGCCGCGGGTCCCTTATCCCTGCGGGCAGTTTTTAAAAAAGGTTGCGACTGCTAGGGCCTGTTCCCCTTCCTTGCCCACCATTTCCTGAACGCCGCCTCGTCGCGGCGGATCTGCTCCACCAGGGCCTCCACGCCCGGGAACTT
>JAJYGY010000215.1 GCA_021790555.1 bacterium | reverse complement strand
GATCCGCTGGCGGGTCATGGCGTCGGGCGGCTCGCGGTGCACGGAAACCGAATGGGTGGTCCTCAGGGGGCCCAGCCCGTCCAGGGGCCTGGCCAGCCCGTCCACCACCCGGCCCTTCAGGCCCAGGCCCACGGGCACCTGGAAATCCTTGCCGGTGGCCACCAGCATGCTGCCCGGCCCGATCCCCTGCAGCTCGCCCAGGGGCATCAGCAGCACCCTCTGGTTGCGGAAGCCCACCACCTCGGCCTGGATGAAACCTTTTCCCTTGGCCGGATAAATCTGGCAGATCTCGCCGATGGAATTGGCGGGCCCGCTTGCCTCCACCACCAGGCCGATCATCTGCTCCACGCGTCCCAGCAGCCGCATCGGCTCGGTGCGGGCCAGCTTGTCAAAGAACTTTTCCCTTTGCAGGACCGCCTCAATCCCCATGGGCGGCTTCTTCCAGCAGGTTTTTGGCAACTTCCGCCAACTGGGTCTCCAGCCGGGCGTCGATGGTGCCTGCATTGGTCTCCACCAGGACGCCGCCCGGCATGACCTTGTCATCGGACAGAAACTCGATTTCTTTAATGCCTTCCGAAGGACGGAACGAGGCCCTGTCGGCCTCCCCCACCTTCTCAAGGTCCTCAGGATGCATGTGTATCACCATCCGGGACCTGTCCGTGGCCTTGGCAATGGCCCGCTTGGCCATCTCAAAAACCTCGCGGGGGTCCTTTTCCACTTCGCGCGCCAGGATTTTGGCGGCGATACCCAGGGCCAGCTCCACCACCGTGCTTTCCGCGTCCGCGAAGTAGTTCTTCTTCTGTTCCACCGTCTGCTGCAGGATGGAGTCCCAGCGGGCGAACTGTTCGGCCCACTTCCTCAGGCCCTCTTCCTGGCCCCGGGCCTCCCCCTGTTCGTAGCCTTCCTCGCTTCCCCGTGCCAGGCCCTCGGTGTAACCCTCTTCCGAGGCGTGCTGCTTCTTCCTGGCCGCCTCGTTTTCCGCCTCGGCCAGGATCCCGGTGGCCTTCTGGGCGGCCTCCTTGAGGATCATCCGCGCCTCGGCCTGGATTCGCGCGGCCTCCTGGCGGGCCTTGGTCAGGGCCGGATCCACCGGCGCGGGCAGCGCGGCCGGCCCCTTCTTGGCGTCGCCGGCCTTGCGCCGCGGGGCCTCCGCCAGGCGCAGGGGCTGCTTGACCAGGAACGGCTCGACCCGGAAGGAATAGGTCCCCTCGGGCAGCAGATGGGAAGCCAGGTCAGACAAAGATCTCCTCCTCGCCTCCGCGGGCGATGACGATTTCCCCCATTTCTTCCAGCTGCCGGATGACGTTGACGATCTTCTGCTGGGCCTCTTCCGTGGCCTTCAGGCGCACCGGGCCCATGACCTCCATGTCTTCCTGGATCATGGCGCGGGCGCGGGCCGACATGTTCTTGAGGATCTTCGTCTTGACCTCCTCGCCGGCGCCCTTCAGCGCCAGCACCAGGTCCTTCTGGTCCACGTCGCGCAGGATCCTCTGGATGGAGCGGTCGTCGATGAGCAGGAT
Source organism: bacterium (assembly GCA_021790555.1). Lineage (GTDB taxonomy): Bacteria > Oederibacteriota > JAJYGY01 > JAJYGY01 > JAJYGY01 > JAJYGY01. The sequence continues at coordinate 3,954 of JAJYGY010000215.1, read as the reverse complement.
GTCGTCGAAGACGAACATCAGGCGCTTGATCTCGTCGGCCAGCTCGGGGTTGGTCTCCTCGAGCTTCTCCATGATGGCCTTCTCGGTGGAGCGGTCCACCCGGTTGAGCACCTCGGCCACGGACCGCACGCCGCCGGCCGCGGTCAGCTCCTGGGTGAAGACCGAGGCGATGCTGCGCTCCAGGACCTTCTCGATCTCCATGATGATGTCGGGCGTGGCCCGGTCCATGATGGCGATGCGGGCGGCCACGTCCACCTGCACCTCGGTGGGCAGCGCCGAAAGGATGGTGGCGGCGTGGTCCGAGGTCAGGTGCGCCAGGATCAGGGCGATGGTCTGGGGGTGCTCGTTCTGGATGAAGTTGAGCAGCTGCTGCGGGTCCGTCCTCTTGATGAAGTCGAAGGGCGTCATCTGCAGGGCGCCCTGCAGGCGGTTGATGATCTCCACCGCCTTCTGGTCGCCCAGGGCCCGCTCCAGGATCTCCCGGGCGTAGTCCACGCCCCCCTGGGAGATGTACTCCTCGGCCATGGAGATCTGGTAGCATTCCTCCATGACCTGGTCGCGTTCCTGGGGGCTGACCTTCTTGAGGTTGGCGATGTGCAGGGAGACCTGCTCGACCGTCTCCTCCTTCATCTCCTTGAAGACCTCGGCCGAGACCTCGGGCCCCAGGGAGACCAGGAGAATCGCCGCCTTTTGCTCACCCGTCAGTTTTGCCGGAGCCGCCTGAGCCATGCCGATCACCCCTTCTCTTCAGAAAGCCAGCGCCGGATCATCATGGCGATGACCTTGGGTTTTTCCTTGGCCAGCTTGACCACCTGCTGGCGGATCTGAGCCTTGCGTTGCTCCTCGAGCGCGGCCTCGGTGGGCCGTCCCGCCTGGTCGATGGGGATGGCGGCTTCCTCGCCCGGCAGGCCTTCCTCCTCGGCCACGCGGGTGATCTCGCGGATCAGGCGCTCCTGCACCCGGACCACCCTGGGCTTGAGGATGGAGCGCAGTAACAGCAGCAGGAAGAGCACCAGCACCAGGACGAAGGCGCCCTTGAGGACCATGGTCCAGATCTGCTGCTTCTGGTACTGGGCCTCCTGCAGGGCCGCGGCCTGGCGTGCCGAGGTGTCGAAGGAGATGTTCTCCACGGCCACCTGGTCCCCGCGGGTCATGTCCAGCCCCGCCGCCGCGATGACGGCCGCCTTGATCGAATCCACCTGCTGGGGCTGCAGCCCGTCCACCATCACCGCCACGGAAAGGCGCTTGACCGAACCCGGCGCCTGCACCGTGTGGGAATCCGTCTCGTTGATCTCGTAGTTGGTGGTCTCCTTGTTCTTGGTGTAGCTGGAATTACCCGTGGCCGCGTAGCTCTGGTAGCCGGGGATGTTGGATTCGGTCCCGGGGATGCCGCCGGGCAGGGTTCCCTGGCCCGAGAAGCCCTCCACGTCCTTCTGGGTGCTGCGGACGATGCCCTGGTTGTTCACCACGGGCGAGAAGACCTTGCTGTTCTGCTCCACCTGGTTGAAGTCCAGCTCGGCGTCCACGCGCACCGAGGCCCGGTTGGGCCCCAGCACCTTGTCCAGCATTCCCGTGACCCGGCTTTCAATCTCCCTTTCGAAGTCGGACTGGATCTGCATCTGGCCGCGGGTCATCTTCATCAGGATGCCCGAGGAGCCCAGGTCCCCCTGGGCTCCGTTCTTTTCCATGGCCAGGTCGTCCTTCACCCGGTCGGAAAGGATGTTGCCCTGGGAATCCAGCAGGGTCACGTTCTCGGGCTTCAGGCCCTCCACGCTGGAGGCCACCAGGTGCAGCACCCCCATGATCTGCTCGCGGGTCAGGTTGCTTCCCTGGTTCAGGTCCACCACCACCGAGGCCGTGGCCGGCTTTTCCTGCGAGGAATAAAGCTCGGGCTGGGGGATGACCAGGTTGACCCGGGCCTGCCGGACCTGCTGCAGGCTCATGATGGTGCGGGCCAGCTCGCCTTCCAGGGCGCGCTGGTAATTCACCTGCTGGGTGAAGTCGGTCTGGCCGAAATTGGTCTTGTCAAAGATCTCGAAGCCCACGCCGCCGCCCGAAGGCAGGCCCTGGGCGGCCAGGTTCAGGCGGGTGCCGTAGAGCTTGTCCGAAGGCACGGCGATTGCCGTCCCGTTGCCCTCAATCTGGTAGGGGATGTTCTGTTCCTTGAGCTTGTTGACGACGTCGCCGGCGTCCTTGGGGCTGAGGTTGGAATACAGCACCTTGTAGGTGGGCCGGCTGGACACCAGGATGAGCGCGACCAGGGCGGCCACCAGCAGCGCCGGCACCGTCACCACCATGATTTTCTGAGTCGCGCTGAATCTCTGCCAGGCGCCCCTGAACTGCGCCAACATCTGCGTCAAGTATTCGTTCACTTAGGTCACCTCGGGGCAGGCCCCGGACTGAGGGGCCGCTTCGGGTCAATGGCTTCCGTTTGGGCGAAAACCGCCTTTCCCGCCGGCGGTCAGATCTGCATGTTCATCACCTGCTGGTACGCGTCCACGATCTTGTTGCGCACCTGCAGGAGCAGCTGCGTGGAAATGCTTTCCTTCTGCATGGCGATCATCACCTGGTGCAGTTCGACGTTCTGGCCGGTGACCAGCTTCTTGATCATGGAATCGGCCTGTTCCGAATACTGGTTGACCTGCCCGATGGCCCCGGACAACAGCTGCTGGAAACCCGCCGTCCGCTGCGCGGCCTGGGCGGAATCGCCGGAAGCGCCGGCCTGAAGCGGCGCCAAGGGCGCCAGGGCCTCCAGGGGGGCCGAATTCTGCACCGGGGTCAGGGCCAGGGGGGCGATTTCCATGAACGGTTACCTCTTGAAAGGCGTCAGGCCTGGCCGATGGCGAGGGCCTTCTCGGCCATGCCCTTGGTGGCGTTGATGGCCGTCACGTTGGCCTCGTAGGCCCGCGAGGCCGAAAGCATGTCCACCATCTCGTTGACGATGTTGACGTTGGGCATGTGCACGTAGCCCGAGGCGTCGGCCTCCGGGTTGCCCGGGTCGTAGACCAGCTTGCCGGGGGTCGGGTCGCTGACCACCCCCGCCACCCTGACCCCGTCGCCGATCCTGGAGTCCAGGCTGGAGGCCTGGGACTTGGAGTCGAAGGGAAGGAGGAAAAGCGTGGGCTTGACCCGCGGTTCAAAGACCACTTCCTGCCTTTGGTAGGGCTGGCCATCCACCCCCTTGGTGGTGTTGGCATTGGCGATGTTGTTGGCGATGACGTCCATGCGCAGGCGCTCGGCCGACAGGCCGGACCCGCTGATGTTAAGGGAGGAAAACAGGCTCATACCGCCACCTCAAGGGTTCAATGGCTCTGCGTGATGACGGACTTAAGGTCCGAAAACTCGTCGCCGGTGATCTGGGCGACGGTGTTGTAGAAGATCTGGTTTTCGGCCAGTTTGGCCATTTCGGAGTCGATGTCGACGTTGTTGCCGTCGTTTCTCAGCGACGTGGAATTCTGGGTCACGACCTCCGGCTCCACGCCGGCCAGGTCGGGCCGCGAATAAAAGGGAATATCCTTGGGATTGGTCAGGTCGGCCTGCAACTGCCCCTTTTCCGAATCCGCCTTGTCCAGGGCGGCCTTCAACTGCTGCTGGAAAACCACTTCCGAGCGCTTGAAGCCGGGAGTGTCCACGTTGGCGATGTTATTATCAAGAACCTTGTTTTGCAGGGCGCTGGCGTCCAGCGATTTCTGGAGGAGGGTCAGCATGGAATTGGATAGGAGCCTGTCAATCATTCACCAAACCCCGCCAAAATGAAATGAAGTTCCGAAATATCAAATAGGCCCGAGTGGCGCGATGTTATAAAATGGGCCTTGTTTTGTCAAGGCGTTTCTCCCGGGCCGATTTCCCTCTATATTTAAAGCACAATTTCGATTACCCACAACCTCAAAATGACGTTCTACATTTTGAGTTTGTGAAGATGGTCACACCAAAAATGTTTAACCAAAATTCCAG
>JAJYGY010000305.1 GCA_021790555.1 bacterium | reverse complement strand
TCGGCCTTTGAAGGCCGCGGACGTGGTCCGGCAACTGAAGCGCCTGAAGGCCCGTGGCCGCCTGCCCCTGGTCTGGTCCACGGACAACGCCAAGATCTACACCTGCGACTAGGTCAAGGAGCTCCTGGACCGCTTCAAGGTCATCCACCTGGTCTCCCGGCCGCACACGCCGCAGGACAACAGCCAGATCGAGCAGGTCATCGGGGAAGGAAAGGGGGACTCCGGCCTGGGCTGCGGCAGAAGGTTGAGATCCAGACGGCGGGGCGTGGTCCTGCTGCAGGCCGCCTACACCCGGATCAACCGGCGGCCCAGGGCCACCCGGGGCGGCCTGAGCGCCAACGAGCTCGAGGCCACTTTGCCGCACTGGCGCGGCCGCGTGGCGCGGAGCAGGTTCTACAAGACGGCGAAGGGCTTGATCAGGAAGGAAACCGCGGGGAAAATGGGGCGCAAGGCCAGGACGGCCGAGCGCCGGGCCATCTTCAGGGCCCTGGCCCGGTTCGGGCTGGCCGAGCTCAGCTAACTTGTGGCTACCGGACGTTTACTGAAGGACCCAATGAAAAGGCCGGCGGTTTCCCGCCGGCCTTTTCCGTCCTGCCCCGGATTTCCTTCCCTAGTCCTCCAGCGGCTCTCCCACCAGGTAGATCCCCTCCACGGCCTTGATGCGCACCCGGGCGCCGGCCTTCAGGTCGCCCTTGGGCAGGCGCAGGCCCCAGTTGGCGCCGTGCAGGTCCACGCGCGTCACCCCCCCCTTGCTGTCGGCCGAGAGCGTGGCCACCGCGCCGATGAAGTCCGCGCCGTACTGGTTGGGCGGAACTCCGGGCTTCAGCGTGTCCTGGCCCTGGCCGCGCTTCAGGGTCCGGCGCGCCAGCAGCACGGCCACCACCGAAAGCACGGCCCACACCGGAAGCGCCACCACCATGGGCGTGCCCGGAAACACCAGCAACACCAGGGAAACGGCCAGGCAGGAGATGCCCGTCCACAGAAAGACCGTGGCCGGCACCAACAGTTCCCCCGCCATCAGCAGCAGGCCCAGGGCCAGTCCCCACCAGAAAGGCACCGGATCCGAAACAGGGGCCATGTCACTTCCCTCCCTTGCCGCCCTCGCCGCCCAGCAGGGTGGCGATGCCGCCGATGCTGGCGATGCCGGTGCTGAAGTCCGCCGGGATCATCACGATCTTGGCGTCCGGGTTGATGCGGGCCATGGCCTCGATGTACTTCTGACCCAGGAAGTAGTTGATGGCGGCCTGGCCCTGGCCCTGGATGACCTCGGCCACGGCCTTGGTGGCGTCGGCCTGGGCCTGGGCCGTGATCTTGATGGCCTGGGCCTCGTTGCGGGCCGCTTCCAGCCTGCCCTGCGATTCCAGGATGACGGCCTGGCGCTTGCCCTCGGCCACCTTGATCTGGGACTGCTGTTCGCCCTCGGCCGTGAGGATCTTGGCGCGCTTCTCCTGGTCGGCCTTCTTCTGCTCGCCCATGGCCGCCAGCAGGTCGGAAGGCGGGCGGATGTCGCGGATCTCCACGCGCGTCACCTTGATGCCCCAGACCTCGCTGGCCGCGTCGATGTCGCGCAGGATCTCCTCGTTCATCTGGGTGCGCTCGGCCAGCACGGTGTCGAACTCGCGCTGCCCGATCACCGAACGGACGTTGGCCAGGGCCAGCTGCTGGCAGACGCTGACGTAGTTGGACACGTTGTAGGCCGCCTTGTAGGCGTCCGTGACCACCAGGAAGACGATGGCGTCCACGGTCACCGTGGCGTTGTCCTTGGTGATGACCTCCTGGCTGGGGATCTCGATGGCGTGCTCCATCATGTTCATGCGCCGCCCCACCTTGTAGATGAAGGGCGTGACGAAGTGCAGGCCGGGCTTCAGCGTCACCACGTACTTGCCGAAGCGCTCCAGCATCACCTCGTATCCCTGCTGGACGGTGATGACGCTGTTGGCCAGGACCACCACGGTGAAGAGGACCAGGACAATGAGAAGGAAGACGGGCATGCGTGCCTCCGAAGGGGGTAAGCCAAAGGGGATGGAAAAGGCCCTGGAAACCTAGCACCCGATTGTAAAGTCGCCGTGACGCCAAGGAAACAACTATCGGAGACCCTTTCCCGCGCCGTTCACGAAAAGATTGATCCGGGAGGGGATTTCCGGACGGGAAGGCCCAGGGGACGAAAAAAGGGCGGCCTCATGGCCGCCCTTCGGCTTTGCTGTCGCGACGCTCCCGGATCCGCCGGGGCTATTCCAAAATCCTGACGTCCTTCATCACGTCGCCCTTCTTGATCTTGAAGACCTCGTCCATGCCCTCGGTGACCTGGCCGAAGACGGTGTACTGGCCGTCCAGGCCGGGCTGGGGGGCCAGGCAGATGTAGAACTGGCTGCCGCCGGAATTGGGGTCGGCGGCCCGGGCCATGGCCAGGGTGCCGGTGAGGTGCTGGCGGTCGGAGAATTCGGCCTTGACGCAGTATCCCGGCCCGCCCGTGCCCGTGCCCTCCGGGCAGCCGCCCTGCACCACGAAGCCGGGCACCACGCGGTGGAAGGTGAGGCCCTTGTAGAATCCCTGCCCGATGAGGGAGACGAAGCTGGCCACGTGCTGGGGCGCCACGTCCGGGAAAAGCTCCAGGGTGACGGTGCCGCCGTTCTCAAGGTCGATGGCCACGCCCACCTTGCTCCCGGCCGGCAGGGGTTCGAAGGTCTTGATCTTCCTTCCCACCATGGGTTCCCTCAAAAAGAAGTAGACGGCGGCCAGAACGGCCAGCCCGATGCAGATCCAGAAAAATACCATGGCGAAGGCCTCCCTAACGAAATCAATCCAGGAAGCCGCGGAGCTTTCTTGCGCGGGTCGGATGCCTCAGTTTCCTGAGCGCCTTGGCCTCGATCTGGCGCACGCGCTCGCGCGTCACGCCCTCGATATTGCCGACCTCCTCCAGGGTGTGGGGGTAGCCGTTCTCGAGGCCGAAGCGCAGGCGCAGCACCTTGGCTTCGCGCTCCTTCAGGGTGTGCAGCACCTTGGAGATCTGCTCCTGCAGCAGGATGTAGGAGGCCGCGTTGGAAGGCGACACCGCCTCCTTGTCCTCGATGAAGTCGCCCAGGTGCGAGTCCTTCTCCTCGCCGATGGGCGTCTCCAGCGAGATGGGCTGCTGGGCGATCTTCAGCACGGACCGCACCTTCTCCACCGGCATCTGCATGCGCTTGGCGATGTCCTCGGGGTGCGGCTCGTTGCCGGTCTGCTGCATGATGTCGCGGCTTGTCTTGATGAGCTTGTTGATGGTCTCGATCATGTGCACCGGGATGCGGATGGTGCGGGCCTGGTCGGCGATGGCGCGGGTGATGGCCTGGCGGATCCACCAGGTGGCGTAGGTTGAAAACTTGTAGCCGCGCCGGTACTCGAAGCGCTCCACCGCGCGCATCAGGCCGATGTTGCCCTCCTGGATGAGGTCCAGGAACTGCAGGCCCCGGTTGGCGTACTTCTTGGCGATGGACACCACCAGGCGCAGGTTGGCCTCCACCAGCTCCATGCGGGCCCGGTAGGCGCCCTCGGTGCCCTCCTCGATCTTCTGGCAGATGGCCTTGATCTCGTCGGCCGGGGCGGCCGCCTCCTTCTCCACCCGCTTGATCTTGCCCAGGCTTTCCTGGTACTGGTCCAGCAGGGGCTGCACCTCCTCGGTCCTCAGCTTCAGGCGCTTTTCCAGCTTCTTGCGTTCCTCGCCCTTTCGCCACTGGATGGCCACGGCCGCCACCCCGCCCGAACTTTCCGGAAGCTGGCGGTCCAGGCTGGCGATCTCGCGTTCGATGTGCCGGATGCGCTCCAGGTAGCCCTTGTAGCTGGCCGAGAGCTTCTGCAGCTCCCTGGGCTTGAACTGCATGAGGCGCAGGCTCTCGATGATCTTCTTGATGCACTCGTCGCGCACCTTCTCCAGCTGCTTGGCCTTGGTCTCCTTCAGGGCCTTGGCCGTGAGGCCCTTCTGCACCTCCTGCAGCTTCTTTTCGGCGGCCTTGGCGGCCACCAGGTGCTTCTTAAGCTTGGCGGCCATCTGCTTTTCTATGGCCGGGGGGACCTCGCCTTCCAGGTTGTTCTTGATGGTCTCCGAGGCCAGCACCTTGCCCTTCACCACCCGCTCGGCCAGGGCCACGGCCTCCTGGCGGGAGAGCACCGAGGAGAACAGCACCGACTCCACCTTCATCTCCTCGTCCTCGATGCGCTTGGCCAGCCGCACCTCCTGCTCGCGGGTCAGCAGGGGGGTGCGCCCCATCTCGTGCAGGTACATGCGCACCGGGTCGTCGCCGCCGCCGGTCTCGGGCTTCTCCCTCTGCTCCTTCTCTTCCTTCTCGTCCTCGGACTCGTCGTCGCCCCGCATTTCCGGGCTGAGCACGATCTTCTCGGTGCTGCTGCCCGCGGGGCTGTCCTTCTCCTCGTCCACGATCTCGATGCCGGATTCCCCCAGCATGTTGAGCACGTCGTCTATCTGGTCGGAGGAGACGATGTCCTCGGGGAGGATGTCGTTGACCTCCTTGTAGGTCAGGAAGCCGCGCTCCTTGCCCATGGCCAGGAGCTGCTTCATCTCGTCGGTCTTGTTCCCTCCGCCGGCCGGGGCGGTCTTGGTGGTGCCGGGCGTCTTTTTCTTGGTCATCTCGCGAACTCCCCCAGGGGTTCCCCCGATTGAATGGTTCCTCGCCTTCCTAGTATTCCGCGCCGCGCCTCAGTGCCTGGATCTGCCTTCCCAGCTCCTGGCTTTGGGCCAGCAGCCGCTTGACCTCCTCCGGATCCTGCCTGACCTCGTCGTCCTGGAGCCGGCCCAGCACCAGGTCCAGCTCCTGCTTGGCCCGCTCCTGCCTCAGCCGGGCGGCCAGGTCCGCCAGGGCCTTCTCCTCCCCCTGGTGGTAGCTGGGAGGCAGGTCCATCAGCTCGTCCAGCAGGCCGGCCAGCTCCGGGTTGCCGGCCTGCACCGAATCGCGCAGCTCGAGGACCGGACGGTCCGGGGAGCCCCACAGCAGCCGGGCCGCCTCGTCGAAAAGCGGGTCGGAAAAGCCGGCGCCAGCCAGCCTTTCGGCGGCGCGGGGGATCAGCTGGGGATGCTCCACCATCAGCACCAGCAGCTCGCGTTCCACCGACTGGATGGCCGTGCGGGGCCGGGCCGGGGCCTGCCCCGCTTCCCGTGCCCGCGGCAGGGGCGCTCCCGGTTCCCCCTCGCTCCTGGGCCAGGGAGCCTTGCCCTGCCCGCGGCGGAAGGACTGGAAGTCCGCCAGGACCGCCTCCACCGGCATGGCCAGGGTCTCGGCGGCCTGGCGCAGGTGCCCGGCCACCTCCATTTCAGTCGGGTACTTCGCCAGCAGCGGAAAAATGGATTGCAGCACCTCTGCCCGCCGCTTGGCGGGCAGAGCCGCCACCTGCCTCTGGATGGCCGCCGGCGCCCGGGCGTCCAGCCCTTCCTGGGCCAGGGCCGCCCGGATGAAGAAGACGGGGGCCTCCACGGCCTTGTCCAGG
>JAJYGY010000230.1 GCA_021790555.1 bacterium | reverse complement strand
GATCTGAAGCCCGCCGTCAACGTGGCCGTCGCCAGGGACGTGGGCGAAGCCAAACCCGTGAAGCCCGCCGTCAACGTGGCCGTCGCCTGGGGCGTCGGCGACGCCGAATCCGTGAAGCCCGCCGTCAACGTGGCCGTCGCCTGGGGTGTCGGCGACGCCGAATCCGTGAAGCCCGCCGTCAACGTGGCCGTCGCCTGGGGCGTCGGCGACGCCGAATCCGTGGGAACCTGGGTCCACGTATCCGTCCTGCTGGGCTGCGGATCCGGCGTGCGGGTGGCCGAGGGCGGAGGCGTCGGGGTGGCCGTCGCGGTGGGGGGAACGCCCGGCGTGGCGCTGGCCGAGACCGAAGGCAGGGGCGAGGCCGAGCCCGTGGGGGAGGGGCCAGGGCTGAAGGCCCAGGTCGCGGTGGCGGACACCAGGGGCGGCAGGGTGGGCAGCGGCGAAATCCCCTGGTGCAGGGAACTGCGCGGGTCATGCGCGTTGACCCGTCCTGAAGGCGAATTCAACCACAGGGGAAATCCGGAACCCGGGCTGCACCAGGAGAAGGCGTGCAGAATCCCGGCCATGCCCAACAGGACAAGGCACGCCAAAATCCCTTCAACTTGTGTTGGCCGTCGAAACACCATTCCCCCACGCAGGCACGGACACGTTTCACAGGTCATGGCGCCGCTCACCCATCAAGTTTAAGCAGTTTTAGCAGTGGCGCAAAAAAATAGTCGGATTTTGAGTTACAAAATTTGAAATCAATTTACAAATTATTCGAAATTCTCCTTTTTTCTGACTGGATTATACCGGAAAACGGCGGCCCTTGCCCCCCGCTTTTTCTTGCCCTTCCCGCGCTTCCGTCCTATCCTGTCGCGGTTGAATTTCCTCTCGGGCCCGACATGCTGACGCGCTTCCCAGCCGCACTGCTGCTGTCTTTCCTGGCCGCCGGGCTTCCCGCCTGGGCCGGCCAGGCCTACCTGACCGCGCCGCCCCCGGACCTCCCTTCCGCGGCCTGCATGGCCCTGCTTCAGCGCGGCCAGGACGCCAGCAACGACCTGGAATTCGCCGTCTCGGAAAGCCTCACCGCCCGGGCCGTGGCCATGGCCCCCAACCATCCCCTGCCCCTGGTGTTCATGGAAGGCGTGCTGCTCACCGAGATCCAGGAACGCCTGAAGGCCGGGCAGAGCTCCCGGGCCCTGTACCGCCGCTTCGACAAGGTGGCCTCGCGCTGCCGGAAGCTGGCCGACGCCTTCGAACGCGAGCGCCAGGACGCCTGCGGAAAGCTCTACCAGGGAGGCTGCCTGGGCACCCGCGGGCTGGTGGAGATGGCGCGCGGGTCGGTCATCCGCGCCTACCTGGACGGCACCGGGGCCGCCGCCGACCTGCGCCAGGCCGTGCGCATGGACCCCAGCCTGTACGACGCCTACCTGGGCCTGGGCCAGTACGAATACTACTGCGGCCGCATGTCGGGCTGGTTCCAGTTCCTGCTCAACCTGCACGGCAGCGTGCCCGAGGGCCTGCGCCTGCTGAAACTCTGCGCCCAAAAGGCCACCTACGCGGCCTTTCCGGCCCGGGCCTGCCTGGCCCGGATCTATTCGGAGGAACTGAAGGACTTCCCCGCCGGCCTGCCCACCGTGAGCGAAGTCTACCACCGCTACCCCGTGGACTACTACTACGTGCGCTACGCCGTGGACGAATCCCTGGGCCTGGGCCTGGACAAGCCCCAGGCCAGGGCCCTGCTGAAGCAGGTCTGCGACCAGTGGGACGCCGGCTGGCGGCCGCCCAGGTACGTCGCCATGGACCTGGGCCCGGCCCGCCGGCTGCTGGCGAGGGCCTACGCCGCGGCCGGGCAGGACGCCCTGGCCCGGCGGCAATGGGCCATGCTGGCCCAGGGGCCGGACAAGGCCCTGGCCCGCGAGGCCCGCGGCGTGCTGGCCGGGACCACCGACGGGGAGGACAAACCATGAGGGCACGGATCACCGTGGTGACCCTGGGCGTGGACGACCTGGAGAAGTCGCTTCAGTTCTACCGCGACGGCCTGGGCCTGGAAACGCCCGGCGTGGTGGGGAGCGGATTCCAGCCGGACCTCCCAGCCCCACCGAAATGAGCCTTGGCCACGACGTCGACAGCCGCCGGGAGGTCGCCTTCGACCCGAAGTGGAAGGCAGGGGACTGAAGCCCCCCCGCGCGCCGTTTTCCGCGCCCCCTGGCAAAGCCATCCGGCCGGAAACTGCGTTTATCTGGAAAAGGAACCTTCTTCCAAAGGAGAAACCATGGAAAACGCCAAGGGATACACGCTGGGTGAGATGGGGCCGCTGGCCAAGTGGGACGGAAAGAAGTTCAGCCGCGAGAGCCTGGCCCTGGCCTCGGCCGAAATCTCGTTCAACCGGTTTCCGGCCGGCCAGACCGCGCCCTTCGTGCACGACCACAAGCGGCACGAGGAAGTCTACGTGGTGCTCGCCGGCGGCGGGCACTTCTCCCTGGACGGCGAACTGCTGCCCGTCAAGGAAGGCAGCGTGCTTCGCGTGGCGCCCGGCGTCAAGCGCGCCTGGAAGGCCGGCGGCGAGGGCATCACCTTCCTCTGCTTCCAGGCCGAAGGCGACCTGAGCAAGGGCGACGGCATCCGCCTTCCCGAGATCCAGGTGGACTGGCAGGGAAAGTGAGGGCCGCTCCCGGGCCTGACGGGCTCAGAGGCCCGTCAGGCCCAGGAGCCGGTAGACCAGAAAGGCCGGCCAGACAAGGGCCTTGAGCAGGGCCACCGCCAGGCCCCACCAGCCCGTGGCGTGCTGCAGGAAGTACACGGCCGCGCCGATCATGCCCAGAAAATACAGCGCCCCGCCGTGGTGATGGTGGTGCACCTTCTTCACCACCCGGGGCTCCTCCCACCTGGCTTCCCTGTCCAAAGCCTCCCTGTCGTCCCCACGGACCCTTCCTTTTTTGACTGGCATCGTCCCCTCCTGCCCGCCGCGGCTACTTGGCGTCCTTGACATTGGCCGTCGTGGCGGCGGCCTTCAGTTCCTGGCTTGCCTCGTTTAGCAGTTGCTCGGCTTTCTTGGCGTGTCCGTTCAGGTCGAACTCGTTGGCCTTCTGGGCCGCCTCGATCTTGGCGTAGGCCTTGGCCACCAGGGCCTGGGCCGCGGCCAGGTTGCGGTGGCGCTTCCAGCTGATGTTGCGGGCCGGCCGGGCCGCCAGGGCCGATCCGGCCAGGGCCAGCGATCCCGCGGCGATGACGGCGAACATGGACCTTTTCATGGTACCTCCGTGCGTCGAGAAAGGAAGGGGAACGGGTTGCGCCGAATTCCGGCAGAATGGACGGGGACTTCCGGGGGCCTTCGTCCCAACCAAGGCGGCGCGGCATGCCCCGCCAAAAGGCTAAGCCGCCCGGCGCGGGGTGGCAAGGGGATTCCGGGGAGGGGCGGGAACCGGAGGCCTTGAAGCCTCACGGGATCCTTTGGGCGCCGGGCGCGCGGCCGAGGTCGCGGTCAAAGGTACCCAGGGGCTGGTGGCCCGCCAGGCGGGCGGTCTGAAGGATGAGGCAGTCGGAAAAGCCCAGGCCAGGCCTGCGGCGGTAGAGTTCCAGGGCGGCTTCGACGGCGGGGGGGTCCTGCAGAGTGAGGCTTTTGTGGTCCAGAAGCACGCGAAGCCCGGTGGCGATCTCGGAAGGCCCCAGGCCATACACCGAATCCAGCACCCACACGGCCTCGGCCAAGACAACGTGCGACACCCAGGCACCCGGCGCCGTGAAGGCCTCGGCCGCCTGGAACTGGGCCGGGTGGTCGCGCGCCATCAGGCGCACCAGCACGTTGGTGTCAATGGCGCGCATGCCGCCTCGCGTGCCGTCGCGGGCCTTCCTTCAGGTCCTCCAGCGACCTGGGCCGGGGGGGGCGCCTGAAAAGGGCCTGGTGCAGGTCCTGGTTGTCATACCGGCCGGCGCGGCGCACCAGGATGCGGCCGCCCTGCTCCTCCCATTCCAGGATGGAACCCGGGGCCAGGGCCAGCTTCTTGCGCACGGACGAGGGCACCGAAACCTGGCCCTGGGCCGTCAATTTGGAAGTCGCGATCACCATGCCATCACATTACCATGGTAATGGAAATGAATCAAGGCCGGCCCGCCCGCCGGGCCGCCAGAAAGGCCAGCAGCACGGCCGCGAACAGGGCCAGCAGGGCGCCGGTGATGGCCTCCACGGAAACGCGCCTGGCCAGCACGCCCATCAGCGCGGGCAGGCAGGCCCCGCCCAGGCCGGCCGCGGCCATCTGCATGCCCACGGCGTTGCCCGCGTGCCGGCGGCCCACCCGGTCCCGGGTGCCCGACACCAGGGACGGGAACACCGGGGCGACGGCGAAACCCGTCAGCACCATGCCCGAAAGGCTCAGGACCGGGCCGGGGTCCAGCCACAGCAGCAGCGAGCCGGCCAGGCCCACCACCAGGGCGGCCAGCACGATGCTGTCCGGCGAAAGGCGGCGCGAATAGAATCCGGAAAGGATCCTGCCCAGGGTGAACATGGCGTAGAAGCCGCCCGCCAGCATCCCGGCGGCCGCGGGCGGCACGCCCCTGGCCTGGGTGAGGATGGTGTAGGCCCAGAATCCCAGCGAGATTTCCGCGCCCGAATACAGGAAGAACAGCAGCATGCCCGTCCAGGCCGACGGGAGCGCCAGAGTCTCAAGCAGGGGCGGGCCCCCGCCCCGCCGCGGGCCCGGCCGGCGCCTACCCGCCTCCGCCGGCCGCGGCCGCACGGGCAGGGACAGGGCGAAGGCCGCGGCCAGGGCCAGCTGCAGTCCGCCCACGGCCAGGTAGCCCGGCCTCCAGCCGCCCAGGGAGCGCAGGCAGGCCGTCATCAGGAAGGGTCCCAGGGTCGCGCCCACGCCGAAACAGGCGTGCAGCCAGTGCATCTCCCGGGGCCCCCTTTCCGCGGCCAGGTGCGTGTTGAGGCCCGCGTCGATGCCCCCGGCCCCCAGGCCCAGGGCCAGGCTCACCAGGGCGAACCAGGCCCAGGAGGGCACCAGGCAGTCGGCCACCAGCGCCGCCCCGGCGCAGGCGCAGGACAGGGCCAGGAAGCCGGCCACCGGGATCCTGGCAAGGACCCTTCCGCACGAAAAACTGGCGGCCAGGTACCCGGCCGTGCCCGCGGCCATGGCCCACCCGATGGCGTCGATGGGCACGCCGAAGCCCAGGCGCATGGTCGGCCAGGCCACCCCGAACATGCCGTCCGGCATGCCCAGTCCCACGAAGGCGGCCCAGCCCAGCGCCAGCGGAAGGGGCCCGGGCTTCAGCCCGGAAGTTTTGCCGGACAACCGTTTTGACATGCCTGGACGACGATCCTTTTGAATGCGGGGGGTGGAGAAGCCTCCGGCCAGGATGATTCAGGGGCCGGTCAAATCCGGTCCCGGGGATCCGGCTCCGCGTTTCCCACCTTTGCCATCGCCTTCAAAAATTTGGCGCGGCTGCCCCGTTTCGCTCTCGCTTCGATATAGTCCTCGGCCAGCAGCGCCGACACCTTTTCAGCCACGGCCAGGGTGATCACTTGGTTGA
>JAJYGY010000047.1 GCA_021790555.1 bacterium | reverse complement strand
ATGGTTTCTATCACCCCTTTCAAACCAGGGATGGCGATGATCCTAAAAAGGTGTCTGGCAGGGGCGGTGTTTCTGGCGGTGCTGGCCGGCCTGGGCGTGGCCTGGGCCTGCAACAACAGCCTGCAGATCAACGGCTTCGAGGGGGCCGGTTCCACCTGCTCCAACGCCGGGGACCTCAACGCCTGGCAGAACCCGGAAAACGTCACCATCACGGCCCAGGCCAACGGGGGCTTTTTCGTCAGCCCGGACCCGGACGACGCCGGGGCCGTCATGTGGCCCTCCTCCATCTGCAATTCCATCGCCAGCGGCACCCTCACCCTGCCAAGTTCCGGATTTGAGGACGCCAGCGCCGCCAACTGGTCCAGCCACCAGGCGCTGTTCCTCGCCTTCGCCTCCACGGACTCCAACGCCGCCAACCTGAAGCAGTACCTTGAGCTTTCGGACGGGACCCACAACCTCAGCTTTGAAGGCGTCACCATCACCGCGCTGGGCTCGATCACCTCGGCCTCGCAGTGGACCTACATGGCGGTTTCCCTGGGCTACGCGGCCAACATGGGGCTGAACCTTGGAAGCCTGGCATCCCTCAGCCTGCAGAGCGACTCATACGCCGGATATTGCTACACGGTGTACTACGACAACCTGGAATTCGTGGACAGCAACGCCACGCCCAACAACGAGGTGCCGGCCCCCAGCATTTCGGTCTCGCAGGGGTGCGGCAGCGTCACCCTGAGCTGGCCCTCGCAGACCCAGAGCGGCTCCGACCCGATCGCGGGTTACCACGTGTACCGCTCCCTGACGGACGGCAGCCCCTGGTCTTCCATCGGCTATGTGGTCGGCACCAGCTTCACGGACAGCACGGTTCCCAATGCCGGGGCCTATTACCAGGTGCTGCCCTATTCCACTTCCTTTTCCTCCTATTCCAACGCGGTCCTGACCCACGTCCAGGCGGATTCGGCCTGGACCTCCACCACCGGCGGCCCGATGGAGGCCGCCCTGCAGGCCACGGGCAAGCAGGCCATTCCCAAGGCCACCGGCGCCATTTCGGCTCCCACGGCCCTGACGGCCAACGCCTGCTCCACGGAAATCGACCTGGTCTGGCAGGCCCCGCCCGCGCCCTCCGGATGCAACACCATCGCCTCGTACGACATCCAGAGGGCCCCGTCCACCTCGCCCACGAGCTTCACCTTCCTCAACAGCACCACCACGGCCTCCTACGCGGACTCCCCGGCCGCGGCCGGGTCCTGGTACTACGAGGTCGCGGCCGTGGACAGTCTCGGCACCGTGGGCCCCTACAGCAGCGCCATCGGCCCCCTCAGCTTCACCGGAAGCACCTGCGGTTTCCCCACGCCGGTGACGGGCACCGGAGGCACCGCCACCCCGACCCCCACGCCCATGGTCACGGTGGCGGTCAACAGCAGCAAGCCGGCCTACGTGTACCCCAATCCCTTTTACCCGGATTCGTCGGACTGGCGCTACAACAAGTTCCACGTGGGCAACGTGGACCCGGGCGCCACCATCAGCATCTACAACATGGTGGGGGCCCTGGTGCTCCAGAAGCCGGAAAGCTATTTCGCCGCCAACGGGGGCTGGGACGGGAACAACAACAACGGGGTGAAGGTGGTGACGGGCGTGTACTTCCTGGTGGTCTCGGGCAGCAACACGGTCTACAACGTGGCCGTGATCCGCGGCCAGGCGCCCCCTTCGCAATAGCAGGCCCAAAACTTCCGGGAACTCGGAGTCGCTATGACGCGTGACGGTTTGGCATTTCGGTTGCTCGCGCTGTGCGGGACCCTGGCGGCTGGCCGGGCCTTCGGCGCGGCCGCGGCCGGGGCCTCGGCAGCCCCCTACCTGAAGATGCCCATGGGCGCCAGGGCCACCGGCATGGGCGAGGCCTTCACCGGCATCGCCAACGACACGGAGGACCTGTACTACAACCCGGCCGGCCTTTCGCAGGTGAACGCCACCGAGGCGGCCTTCATGCAGATTCTGGGATTCGGCGGCATCAACTATTCCAACCTTGCCCTGGCCGTGCCGGCCGAGAACCTGGGCGTCAACGTCTGGGGCACGGTGGGCTTCAACTACACCCTGATCTCCATCCCCGACATCCTGCGCACCCGGGCCAACCAGGACGGCAGCTACGACCAGGCCTACGCCGACAACGGCTACACCTTCACCTCGGGCGGCACGGTGGTCAGCCTGGCCTACGCCTGGCAGGCCACCAAGATGTTCTCGCTGGGCGCCACGGCCAAGTTCATCAACGAGAAGGTGGACACCTTCGACGGCTGGGGCTATGCCGGGGACATCGGGCTGTTCACCAAGCCGGCGGAGATCCCGGGGCTTTCGGCGGGCCTCACCATCCAGAACCTGGGGCAGAGCCCGGACCCGGGGGCCTCGCTCCCGGTGACCCTGCGCCTGGGCGCGGGCTACACCCTGGACCACCTCTTCACCCCGGCCGACGACCCCCAGGACAAGCTGACCAACGGCGTGGACATCATGCTTCCCATCGCGCCCATCGACGGCAGCACCCAGTTCGCCCTGGGCACGGAATATTCGCACGCCTTCGGCAGCCAGAGCGGCGCCCTGCGGGTCGGCTACCGCTTTCCCGAGGACCTGGGGGCCATGGCCGGCCTGACGGCCGGGATGGGCTACACCCTGGACATCGCCGGCGCGGACATTTCCCTGAACTACGCCTGGGTCCCCTACGGGGTGCTGGGCATGTCCAACGAAGTGGAGCTGACGGGCTCCTTCGGCGGGCCCAAGCCCAAGGCCAGGAAGCCGGCCACGCCCCCGGCCGTGCCGGGCGCGACCCTGACGGCGCCCAGGGGGCTGCTGGTGGTGGCGGGCGACCGCCGGGCCCAGGTGAGCTGGGACGCGGTCCCCGGGGCCACGGGCTACAACATCTTCCTGGCCTACAAGCCGGCCGGCCCCTGGTACAAGCTGACGGCCAGGCCCCTGCAGGCCACGGCCCAGACGGTGGGGTCCCTTTACAACAACGTGCCCACCTATTTCTCGGTGCAGGCGGTGTCGGGTGCCAAGGAGGGCCCCAAGGCCAGCTGGGTGGAGATCGTCCCCAAGGCCGGCCTGCCGGCCCAGCCCAGCGCGGGGCCGCCCCCGATGCCCTGAGGAAGGCCCCAAGCAAGGACGTCCAGGCGCCCCGCGGAGGCTTCGCGGGGCGTTTCTTTTGGGCCGCCCCTGTCCGTTGACACCCACCCCGTCCTTGCATAAACTCATCCATTGCCAAAACACCCGGGGGGGTGCCCCGCCGGGGGGCGGGGCCCGCTTTTGTCCTTTTTCCTTCCACGCGGTTTCGGGATGCTTTCCTTTCTCACCTCCAAAAAGACGACGCGGGCCATCGGCCTTCCCTTCGAGGTGGCGCTGGAGAGGCGCGAGGACGGCTCCTACCTGGCCACCTGCCTGGAGCTGCCGGGCTGCCTGGCCCAGGGGGCCAGCCGGGCCGAAGCCCTGCGCAACGTGTCCGAAGCGGCCCGCAACTACCTCAAGCGCGCCGGCCGGCCCGAATTCGAGCTGGTCCTGGAGGACCCGGGGCAGCCCTGCCTGCACAGCCTGGCCGGCTTTTTCGGCCGCCTGGTGGCGGGCGGGAGCCGCGACGGGGCCCCGTCGTCTTCCACCGGCGACCTGGGGGGCTGGGATTCCAGCGAGGTGACCCGCTTTTCCGAGCAGCTCAAGAGCTCGGTGGGTTCGGCGGTGGAGCTTTCCGAGGAGGCCGGGGAAGGGGACGGCCAGCTGGTGGACTACAGCCCGCAGGTCTACTGCCTGGCCAATTTCGCCGGGGCAGGCACCCCCCGCCTCTACGCCGGCACCAGCCTGGGCAACATCTACCAGAGCGCCGACGGCCTGAACTGGGAGATGGCCTATTCCACGGGCGAGGCCCGGGTGCACTGCCTGGCGGCCTTCAAGAACCGCCTCTACGCCGGCACCAGCCTGGAGGGCAAGCTGTTCTGCTTTTCGGGCAACCAGTGGAGCCTGGCGCACCGCTCCTCGGAATCGGCGCTGACGGCCCTGGCCGAATTCCACGGCGAGTTCTTCATCGGGACCTACCCCTCCGGCCACATCTACGCCTCCTCCGACGGCATCCACTGGCACCTGGCCTACCATTCCGGGCAGACCTTCGTGCGGGCCTTCGCGGTCTTCCAGGACAGGCTCTACGCGGCCACCAGCAAGGCGGCCGGGGGCATGCTTTTCCGCACGGCCGACGGCGTGCGCTGGGAGAAGGTCTTCGAATCGAAGGACCCCAACTTCTTCTCGCTGGCCGTTTTCCACAGGGCCCTCTACCTGGGCACCGGGGGCAGCGGCAGGCTCTACCGCAGCCGCGACGGCGAGCGCTGGGAACTGCACAGCACCCTGGAGGACGAGGGGATCCGGGGCATGGAGGTCTACCAGGGCAGGCTCTACCTGGGCACCGAGGGCCGCGGCAGGATCTACCGCTCCAGCGTGGCCGACACCATCCCGCCCAGCCTGGGGCAGCCCCGCGTGGAGGAGGTCAGCAGCCATTCCGCCGTCATCCGCTGGAACACCGACCGCCCCGCCGACAGCCTGGTGCGCTTCGGCCTGGACGGACGCTATTCCAGCAGCATCCACCTGCAGGCGCCGGTGACCGAGCACGTGGTGGCCCTGTCGTTCCTGAAGGCCATGACCCGCTACCACTTCAAGGTCTATTCGCGCTGCCCGGACGGGTCGGAGGCGGCCTTCTCGCCGGACCTGGAATTCAGCACCGCGGCGGCCGACCTGGCGCCGATCAGCTCGCCTTCGCATCCGGACCAGGAGCGCTGGTACAACAAGGCCTCGGCCATCCTTTCGTGGACCCCGCCCGAGGGGATCGTGCGCTTCCACACCCTGCTGGACCGCGCCCCCGACACCCTGCCGCTTCCGGGCAGGCCCGGGGTGGCTTCGGGCGGCGAACGCTCGGCCTCCTTCCACAACCTGGAGGACGGGGTGTGGTGGTTCCACCTGTTGGTGGAGGACCGGGCCGGCAACCTGGGGAGCCAGGCCTCGCATTTCCGCCTGCTCGTCGACACCCGGGCCGCGGCGCCCCGGCTGCAGTCCTCCACCCACCCCATGGACGGGTCCTGGAGCAACAAGGCCAAGGCCCGCTGGCACTGGGAGGTCCCCGAGGACGCCTCCGGCATCGCCGGATTCTACGCCGTGCTGGACCAGAAGGAGGACACGCTGCCCCGGCCCCAGACGGCCCTGTTCCTGGACAAGCCGGCCTTCGAGACCGACCTGGCCCAGGACGGCGAATGGTGGCTGCACGTCGTCTCGAACGAGAAGCTCACCTACCTCTACGCGGACCGGACCCGGGGCAAGGCCGCCCCGGATGCGGCGGGCGTGCTGCCGTTCTTCACCGGCACGATGGTGCACGACCGCCTCGCGCTCTACTTCGGCTACGAGGGCGCGGCCCATGGCCTCTGCGGGGCGCATCTCGTCCGCAACCTGGCCTCGGTGGCCCACCGGCCCAGCCAGGCCTGGGCGGAGCAGATGCGCCGGCTGCTGCTCGAGACAAACACGGC